>CAYHML010000051.1:0-5122 GCA_964357675.1 uncultured Candidatus Saccharibacteria bacterium
GGGTGTTGATATTAAACTCGGCGGTAATCCAAGTACCTCAGAACAATACGAGGAAATAAAAGAACGTGGTGGACTTTTTGTGCTTGGTACCGAACGCCACGAGGCACGCCGTATCGACAATCAGCTCCGCGGGCGCGCGGGACGTCAGGGCGATCCAGGAGAAACACAATTTTTTGTCTCTATGGAGGACAGTTTGATGCGCGTATTTGCATCTGATGTCGTGAAAAATATGATGGGAAGAATGGGCATTGCTGAAGATGAAGCAATCCAGAACAAGCTCATTTCTCGTTCGCTCGAAACTGCACAGACGAAAATAGAAGGGTTTCACTTTGATGCGCGCAAACACGTACTTTCGTACGATGACGTGATGACGCACCAGCGCGCGTATGTGTATGGCACGCGTCGCGAGGTACTCCTCGGCGGTGCACAGGGAGCAAAGGCATACCTTGCGGAAATCGTTGGTGATGATGCAGAGCTCGCAAAACTTATCGAGGAGAAAGTCTCCGTACTTGGCGAGGAAGAGTTTTACCAAGCAGTGAAGCGTCTCATTTTGCAGGTCGTGGATACCATGTGGATGGAGCACCTCGAGACGATGGATTATCTTAAATCATCGGTTAATCTTCGTGCGTATGGCCAGCGTGATCCGCTCGTGGAATACAAAAAAGAGGGCCTCCGTATGTTCCGCGCAATGAAAGATTCCGTACGAGAGGAAATCATCCGTATCCTTCCCGCAATTGGCGCTGGTGCTTTCGTGAAAGAAGAAGAAAAAGCCCGCGAGGTCGTGAAGCATATTGTGGAAATCGGCGGTGGGGAAGATACCGCTTCCACCGCGTCACCACTCCAGTCTGACAAAACAGGCCGTAACGAACTCTGCACCTGTGGGTCCGGCAAAAAATACAAAAAGTGTTGCGGAAAATAATTAGGTATTACTTGGAGGTTCGACCTCCAAGTAGTATGATAAACTTATGCAAAAGGAACACATTAAAAAACCAGAGGAGGTTCAGAAAGGGCTGTACGAGCATTACAAGAATGGCAAACGCTATGAGGTTTTGGACGTTGCGCTCCATAGCGAAACCCTTGAGGAAATGATTGTCTACCGTGCGCTGTATGACGAAAATCTTACCTGGGTTCGCCCACGCACAATGTTCTTTGCAGAAGTGGAAAAAGAGGGCAAAATGGTACCTCGTTTTGCATATATTGGATAACTTTCCCCGATGACCGTCCTCAGGGCAGATGGGAAGTAAATTATGATAGATCCGATTTTAGAACAGAAAATGGATAGAATAGCCGAAGAAATCTTTGGCACTGAAAAAGACCCTGGGCAAATTCCTATTACTAAAGAATCCGGAGAAAAACTGGATAGACTGACTCCGCATTGGATACAATATCGTTTGGATAGCCATGGCGAGCCAATTGCATGGTCTGTGGTAGTCCCCACACAATTGGATTTAGAACATAGATTTACTGAAGAGCTCATAAAACATCCACTCAAGGTAGGATATTGGATTTGAATAAATATAAGAACTCAATAAGATTTTTTTGTTGTTTATCAAGTGACTATGTATACGGTACTATAGTCAAGTGAGCGAGCGAAACACAAACACGGAGTTTGTGTTTCCGAGCGAACGCAGACTATATTGTACCCAGTTATATCGGTCTGTATACATAGTCAGTTGATTTTGTTTTGTAATGTATAGTGATACGCACGTGCAGAGTGGTGTATTTCGCTGTTGGGAAAAAGATTGAGCGTTCATGGGTGCAGGTGGCGCGTTATCACCCTTAAGGACATTCATACTCTCTTTGCATTCGCATGGGGAACCACTTTCTATGTGTCGCATAACATTCGCGAAGAACTGCAAAAGTGGGTGCGGTTATACAAGAGATGGTGTTCGTAGGAGAAGTAGTATATAATTACCACAGAAAGGGAGGTGATACTATGGAACAAGAAAAAGTATTATTCAACGCTACGTGCTGTTATCTTTTGAGAGACGGCAAGATTCTTCTCGGTCTCAAGACACAGAAGATTGGAAAGGGATGCTGGAACGGCTATGGTGGCGGGATTGAAGCGGGCGAGCATCCAAAAGAAGCTGTCGTGCGAGAGTTTGCGGAAGAGTCTGGCGGAGTCATTATCGATCCATCATCCATGGAAAAGATCGGTATCGGTTATTTTCACAACACCAAGAGCGACGGAGAGACCTTCATGTGCATCGTGCATTTTTATACTGCGACGGCATGGGAAGGTGAGGTAAGAGAATCGGAGGAGATGGTCACACCGACATGGTTTGACATCAATAGTCTCCCACTGCACCTCATGATGCCTACCGATAGGGAATGGCTACCTGTCGCGCTTGCTCATGGTAAGAAGATAGTCATCCGCTCCCGTCTTGGCCCGCACCAAAAGGAGCTCCTTGCACCTTCTGTGATTGAATTCGTAGAGGTGTTCCCTAATTAACCCCGCACTCACTTTTGCCATTATTGCAAAAGTAAGTGCGGGGTTTTGTGAAAAGGTTAATTATTTACCAGTTTCCCTGATGACCGTCCTCGAGGAACGATGTTCAGGATTTAGAGGGGTAGAAGCCCAAAAAAGCTGTTTATTATTACATAATACTATTTATATTATGTAAAGAGCACTCTTATCCTGCTCTTATAAAATAAGGATATAATAGAAACTTTTTAAAAGTACCTACTCGGAGAACCCTTAAAAGGGTTGACTTTTTGGGTCGAATATGATAAGCTATTTACATCACCAAGAGAGTTTAATTGCACCTTTAAGAGGTGCTTTTTTCTTAAGGTGGTGTTCCCATTATGGTGTTGGCGGAGCACAACCGCTACTTATGCAAAAACAAACAATACAATTCGTGCGTGGTTTGATGCTTATTCCGTTTCTAACCGCAGGTTCTCCATTCGCAATGTTGCAAAGCTTTATTCCTTCTCAGATTGAGATAGTGAAAAATGATTTTGCAAAGATTGCCGAGGAACGTGCAGAGAAGATTGATGCATACTATACAAAACGTGGTATGCCCCTCAAGGGATATGGTGAAAAGATGGTTGCTGAGGCAGAAAAGAATAATCTCGATTGGCGCCTTTTGCCCGCAATCGCTATCAAGGAATCAACTGGTGGTAAATTTGCTTGTTACAAAAATCCTTTTGGATGGGGTTCATGTAAGATCAAGTTTGCTTCATATGATGATGCTATTGAGGTGGTGGCGCGTAATCTTGGTGGTAACAACCCTAATACGGCACGCTACTACAAGGATAAGACGACCGAAGAGAAGCTTCACCACTACAACAATTCCGTTGTTCCTACGTATACGGGTGAAATTATGCAGTTTATGGAACTCATTGAAGACGGAAAATAATTCGAATATTTAACTACAGATTTTAAATACAGGCATATACTCGTTATGAGTATATGCCTGTATTTTGTTGTCCCTGTTCAAAATTGGTGTATTTGCTAGGCTTATAGTTAGAAGTAAAAAATCTGGCAATAGGGTCAGATTGCTTGATTGTATTGAGTACAAAATATCAAAAATATCATATGTAGCCAAAAGGGGGTGGTTATGAAAGAGTATGCTGATATTATCGCCTTTTTGGTTGTTGCTCCACTGCTGGTATTTTCTGGTGTTCTTGTAATACAGGCCTTCCGGGAGAAGCACAACAAGGTAGGTCCAGCATTAAAAGGCAGTATCAACAAGTTTTCCTAAAAGGGACTTTTTGTTTCAAGAAAAGCGCCGCTCGTTTATGAGTGGCGCTTTTTTACGTTCCTATTTCTTCGTCTCTACGAATTCGTAGTCAATACTCTTCTTTTCAAGGTCGACCTGTTTGACACGGACGTGAACTTTATCGCCGAGTGTATAGTGTTTTCGGGTGTTTTTTCCAATAATACGGTAGTTTTCTTTTTCAAAGATATAATAATCATTGCCAAGACTGGAAAGGCGAATAATACCCTCACATTTGGTCTCATTTTCCTCAACAAAAATACCAAATTCAGCAACACCAGAAATGGTCCCATCGAACTCTTGTCCTATGCGTTCGCTCATATATTCTGCTTGTTTGTATTTGATAGATGCGCGTTCTGCGTCGGCAGCGAGTTTCTCCATTTCAGATGAGTGGGTCGAGAGGGAACGATATTCCTCGAGTTCTTTTCGAGAAACCTTTTCATCAGCGAGATAGTGGGCGAGAATGCGGTGTACCATCACATCGGGATAGCGACGAATAGGCGAGGTAAAATGCGCATAAAATTCAAATGCAAGACCGTAGTGTCCGATGTTCTTGGTTGAGTAGACTGCCTTTGCCATTGTGCGAATGGTCGCTGTTTGTATCATTGATTCCTCTGGCTTGCCTTTCACTTGTGCCAAAAGCTTGTTGATTGCTTGCGATGCAATACGGCCGTTTTGAACAGGGAGTTTGTAGCCTATGCGCCCGAGAAAGGTTGCAAGGGTTCCCAAGCGCTCAGGATCTGGTTCGTCGTGAATACGGTACACAAACAGCCCTTCAGTGTCGTCAGCCTCTACTTTTTTAGCGACAAATTCCGCCACTTTTTTGTTGGCAAGGAGCATATATTCCTCGACGAGTTTGTTGGTGTCAATGGCTTTTTTACGATAGACGCCGATAGGTTTTTTTTGTTCGTCCAAGACAAATTTGACTTCATCGTGTGCAAAAGAAATGGCGCCTGCCTCTCGGTTTTGATTTTCAAGTTTTTTTGCAATTGTATTAAGGACCAAAAGCTCATGGTTGAACAATCCCTCATTTTTATCAAGTATTTCTTGTGCTTCCTCGTAGGTAAAACGCTTGTCGGAATGAATAACCGTACGGCCAAACCATTCTTTTGTAGGACGTGCAGGTTTTTTAGGATCAGAGAAACTCTCGGCGGGAAAGGTGAATACGGCAGAAAAGGTAAGCTTGTCCTCACCTTGATTGAGAGAACAAAGATCATTGGAAAGTATTTCGGGAAACATCGGAATCACGCGGTCGACAAGATAAATCGAGGTTGCGCGGGCACGAGCCTCTTCATCAAGCGCCGTATGGGGTTTGACATAGGCAGATACGTCAGCAATATGAATACCAATCTCAATATCGTCATTTTCGAGTTCCTGAATAGAAATGGCATCATCAAAATCCT
>CAYHML010000052.1:0-4913 GCA_964357675.1 uncultured Candidatus Saccharibacteria bacterium
ACCATGAAAGCAATTCTTAAAAGCTATCGTCAGGCACCTCGCAAGGTACGTCTCGTTGCAAACCTTATCAAGGGAAGACTGTTCCTCGTGCCATCGCAGAACTTGATGTTCTTCCAAAGCGCGCATCAGAGCCTATGAAGAAGCTCTTGCTTTCGGCTGTTGCAAATGCAAAGGAAAATGACGGTATTTCCGACATAAACGCTCTTTTAGTAAAGGAAGTACGCGTAGATCAGGGCGCAATCCTCAAGAGGTCAATGCCTCGCGCACACGGTTCCGCATACCCTATTCACAAGCATACCAGCCATATTATGCTTGAGCTTATCGTGCATGCAGAGGCTCCAGTAAAAGGTGCAAAGGCGGTAAAGACCGTAGTAGCAAGTCCTGCAAAGGAAAAAGCAACGAAAAATCCTGCGGTAAAGAAAGCAGTTGCTAAAAAATAACGAGTATCGATTAATATTATTTTATGACACACATTGTACACCCATTTTCACACCGTTTAGGAATCATTCGCGACTGGAAGTCACGCTGGTTCGGCGTGAACGATGAATACAAAGCGTTTCTCAAAAGTGATATCGTTATTAGAACATTCTTGGATAAGCGCCTTCGCGGTAGTCATGTTGCTGGTGTAGAAATCGAGCGTAATGCAAAGATGTTCCGCATCGTTATCAAGACCGCACGCCCAGGGCTCGTTATTGGACGCGCAGGGGAGGGTTCTCTCAAGCTCAAGAATGATATCTTGAAAGAGGCAGCACGCAAAAAAGTAAGCATTCCAAAGGATTTCAAACTCGACATTGAAGAAGTTCGTTCACCTGAATCAAGCGCAGAAATCGTTGCAGAAATGGTTGCTGAGGGTCTCGAAAAACGTATGCCATTTCGTTCTGTCCTCAAGCAGACGGTAGAAAAGATTATGGCAAAGCGCGAGGTAAAAGGTGCACGTATTGCTATCTCAGGTCGCCTCGGCGGTGCTGAAATGGCACGCTACGAACAGGTTCGTCGTGGAGGTATTCCTCTTCAGACATTTCGTGCTGATATTGACTATGCGCGCAAGACGGCACGTCTTCCGTATGGTGCTATCGGCGTGAAGGTGTGGATCTACAAGGGTCAGATTTTTGCTGATAACAAAAAGAAGTCGCTTGCAGCACAAGGCGTGAACGCATAATTTTTTAAACTACCATGTTATTCCCTAAAAAAGTAAAATTCAGAAAGTGGCAAAATTCTCGCAAGAGCCCCGAGCGCCTCGCAAAACCAGAAACTCGTGGTACGGAACTTTCTTTTGGTTCTTTTGGCCTCAAGGCTGAAACACCTGCGCGCGTAAAGTCAAACCAGATTGAAGCATCTCGCAAGGTAATCGTGCGCACTATTACCAAGGTTGGCAAGATGTGGACACGCATATTCCCTGATCGTCCTTACACACAAAAGGCTGCTCAGATGGGGATGGGAAAAGGAAAAGGTGACCCTCAGGGATATGTATTCGAGGTACGCCCAGGACGCATCCTTTTTGAGATTGACGGTGTTTCAGAGGCTATTGCGGTCGAAGCACTTCGCAAGGCAGGCGCAAAGCTTCCTGTGAAGACACGCATCGTGCGCAGAGAAGCAACTGCATAAGGTCGTATCAACAACCTCCACTTTTAAAAAATATTATGGAAACAAAAAAAACTACAAATAAAAAGAAGCTCACGGGAACCGTCGTTTCTGACAAGATGATGAAAACGGTGACCGTATTGGTTAACAGATTTGTGAAGCACCCAAAGTACGGGAAATTTATGAAAATTTCAAAGAAGTACAAGGCTCACGATGAAACAAATACCTACCGTGAGGGGGATAAGGTCGTTATTGAAGAATGCAATCCAATTTCAAAAGACAAGACGTTCACGGTTGTTGGGCGCGTAACAAACTAATACTATGATTCAGCCACAATCAATTGTTAAGATTACAGATAACTCAGGCGGAAAGATTGGCCGTGTTTTCAAAGTGCTCGGAAGCTCAAAGAAGCGCTTCGCAATGATCGGTGATCTTGTGGTACTTTCAGTACAGGTTGCAGAATCACGCAAGGATGTTAAAAAGAAGGATGTTTTGACCGGATTGGTTGTTCGTACGAGAAATGCTTTTCGTCGTAAAGATGGTTCATATGTACGTTTTGACGACAATGCCGTCGTTATTGTTGATAAGAACAAGAAGGAGCTCAAAGCAGGACGTATTTTTGGACCTATCCCACGCGAGATCGTCGAAATCGGCTATCAGAAGGCAGGTTCTCTTGCCCCAGAGGTTGTGTAGACAGGGAAGTGAGATTCATAACGTTTATAAAATTCTACTATGAAAATTAAAAAAGGAGACAATGTCATAATCATCGCAGGTAAAGATAAGGGTAAAAAGGGTAAAATCCTCGAGACTCTTCCTCGTCTTAATCGTGTCGTGGTGGATGGTGCCAACATCGCAAAGGTGAGCACCAAACCTCGCACCAAAGGTGGCAAGGGAGAGGTGGTAGAGCGCGCAATGCCTCTCCATGCTTCTAACGTTATGATTGTTGACGCAAAGACCGGCAAACGTACACGCATTGGTATCAAAGAAATTGCTGGCAAAAATGTACGTGTTGCGAAAAAGAGCGGAAACGAGATTTAACATATTTCAATAAATTATTATGAAACCTATTAAAGAAAAACAAGCAGAAGCTTTTACGGCAATGAAGGGAGACTTTGGCTACAAATCAAAGTTTGCTGCCCCACGTCTCGTGAAGGTTGTGGTATCTGCAACCACTGGTCGCGCAAAAGACAAGAACAGAAATGAACTTGTTATGGATCGTCTTGCAAAGATTACCGGACAGAAGCCTTCACTTCGTGCCGCAAAGAAGTCAGTTGCTGCATTTAAAGTACGCGAAGGGGACAAGATCGGTGTTGCCGTTACTATCCGTGGCGCACGTATGATGGGATTTTTGGATAAATTCTTTAACGTGGTTATCCCTCGTATGCGCGACTTCCGTGGATTTGAAAAAAAGAGTGTTGATGAGGTTGGCAACATTACCCTCGGTCTTAAAGAGCAGACTATCTTCCCTGAAACTGCTGATGAAGAAGTACGAGACCTCTTTGGTATGGCAGTTACGATCGTAACCACTGCAAAGTCAAAGAAGGAAGCAGAAAAATTCTTTGAGGTTATCGGTGTGCCATTTAAAAAAGCCTAGATTGTATAAAAATAGTTAAAAGAACATAGCATACATTACGGTGTATGCTATTTTCTTTTAGTCCACGGCATATTGACAAAAGTTGCATTTTGCGCTATGATGTATAGAGATACGTTATGGTAAAAACATTGAAAAAGGGAGGTATAATATGTGTCTTGCTAATTATTTAGGGAAAGGGTTAGTAGAAGGACTTGAGGTAAAAATAATCATTAGGCCTTTAACAAAGGAGGAAAGTAGGAGGATATATAAACGCCGTCCTTTTAGTAATTTTGCAGAGTCACGATTTGGAGGCAACAGATATACAAGCGACAGCGCCCTCGTTTCCTTGGGTAAGGGGCGTCCGTGCAGGATGTGCCAAGCAGTAACTCGCAATGAATTTTTGCTGTATGGAACCTGCCCTGACTGCGATGGGCGTTCGGAAGCAGGAAGAAGGGATCCTCATCTCGAGTTACCTTTGGCGGATTGTTGCGGAGGGCCTCGTCGTGAGGTGAGTAAACGCATATTTTCAAAAAAATGTTGTGGTGGGAAAAATCACCACGAGTGAGACTTCTCATTTGTAATATAGGGCGCCGACCTTTTGGTACGGTGCCCTTTCTTTTTTGTGATATGATGCTCGTATGCTCTATACAGGGAAAGGTGATGATGGTACAACGAAAACGTTTGGTTGTTGTGACCAGCGTATTTCAAAAAGCTCGGCAATTACCGAAGCGCTTGGCGCGCTTGATGAAATAAATTCATTTTTGGGAGTGGTAAAAACAAACCCCGACGCACAAGGAATAGTTGTTTCTGTTGCTACTGAAGAGAAAACTATCTCAGAAATAGCAGGCGATGTGCAGAATAAATTGTTTATTGCGCAAGCCGAGATCGCGGGAGCCGACAAACATCTTTTAAGGGAGGATGTGCAGAGTATGGAGAACATCGTCAATGCTATTGAACACGAACTTCCCCCTATTACCACCTTTTTTGTTTCTGGAGGTACTCACATTTCGGCACTGCTTGATTTCGCGCGTACGCTTGCACGCCGTGCTGAACGACGCGTGGTGGCAGTGGCTGAAGAAGGGAGCATTCCTGTTGGCAAGGAGACTCTGGCGTATTTAAATAGGCTTTCATCGCTTTTGTACGCGCTCTCTCGACAAGTGAACCATAAATCTGGTATAACAGAGGAACCCCCTGCATACTAAAAGGGGGAGAGGTACAAAAGAATAACATGGTGGCTATGGTGTAACGGTTAACACAGAGGCTTGTGGAGCCTTTAATCAGGGTTCGATTCCCTGTAGCCACCCCACATAGAAAAACTCGCATTAAGCGGGTTTTTTCTATGTGGGGTGGCTAAGCAAGCAAACTGCTTTGCTTGCGTGAGGGAATCGAAAGGCGGAGCATGTTTTGTTTAGTAAAACAAAACAGCGAGCCGGGGTCGCGGAGATTCCCGAGCGACGGCGAGGGAATTATCCGTGACCGATTCGCCGTCTCCACAATTCGCACCACCCAAAGACGAACGTCTTTGGGTGGTTTGCGATTGTGAGCGAATGTAGGACATCCGATGTCCTACAACAAGGGATGGTTTTATTCGTACTCAATAACAAATACTGCGACTGCTACTACTGAAGTCCATAGGCCGTCTTTGTTGCCTTCGGCGGATTGTGTAGTGTTAAATGTCCTGAAGATCTTCCCCGATGCCTTGTATTGCTGTTCCCGCTCATCCCAATCAGTATTTGGATCAAACTCAATTCCAAGGGTT
>CAYHML010000053.1:0-4902 GCA_964357675.1 uncultured Candidatus Saccharibacteria bacterium
CGGTGTCTTCCCATTGATGCTCGCCAAATGTCTCATAATACATAAAAAGATTAATCACATTTCCGTTGCCGTTAACCTGCGATACCCACTCTGCAAACTTTGGCGCCGTGAGAGGAAAATCTTTCCAATCTTTCGATGAAAAACGAAATGCAATGTCGTCCGAAAGGCGATAATTCTTCAAAAGAAGTTTAAGTTTTTTCGTTCCCTGTGGGCGGTAGAGAAAATTTGGACTTCTCCATCCGAGTACGTGATCGGCACCTTCAGCAATAATACCCTTATACCCCATTTTTTCCACTTCGTGTGCAAGGGCGTTGTTGTAAATAAGCTCGGTGTTGCGAAAAATGGTTGGGGTAACACCAAAAAGTTTCTTGACCTTGGCGCGATGAAGTGCCACCTGACGACGAAACTCCTCGGGAGAATACAAAAATGAAAGTGAGTGATAGTATGTTTCTTCAAGCACTTCTACGCGGCCTGTTGCCACAAGCTTTTGAAAAGATTCAAGCGTTTCAGGACTGAACATTTCAAGCTGTTCTAAGAACACACCAGAAAATGAAAAGCTTACCTTAAATTCAGGGTGCTTGTTAAGAAGCTCAAGGAGCACTGCGTTTGCAGGAAGGTAGCATTTTCCGGCTACTTTTTCGAGGATTTTCTTATTATTAATCGAGCGATCAGATTTGTCATTATAGTATTCACTATCGTTCCCAATATCAAACACGCGGTAATCTTTTACGCGAAACGGTTGATGAACTTGAAAATAAAAACAGATGGACGCCATAGATTTTAGTATACCACGCATTAAAGATATCCAAACAAAATGCCGAGAGTCGTCGGAGACCCTCGGCATGAAATTTTTCGGTAGACTACTACCATGGATACGAAAGGACCTCAGGGAAGTCGAAATGTGCAAGAACATCCTTCTCTGTGAAGCTTTTTTTCTTCATTTTTTTCATCTTTTTTTCAAACTCGCTGTGAGGTTTTGAAAACGACGGTTCGGTTATGATGTAGTACTTTGAGAACAGGAACGCCTTAAGCTTTTCGTGACTCGTGATTCCGCTCTTTTGAGGAATGCGGATAGAAAAACTATCCCTTTCATCAAACCACGACGCCTCCAGACTTGCGAGAGACCATGACACTCCAGGAATCCGTTTGTCGAAATATGACGTTATGCGGTCACCAGGAGTCAGTGGCAATTCCCGTGCAACGATTGCACATGAGCGAGGCCTGTCACTCGGCACCCTTGAAGTAACGACAGAAATCTTACTATCCACCAGCTCGAGGAATGGAGGAAAATTAAAAAGATATACCTGACTATCTCCTCCTCCGTCGCTGACAAAATATCTTCTCCATCCTAACTCTTCTTTGCGGGTTACTACGAACTTCACCTTCAGATCTTTCGAATTCTTCATACCCCCTCCTTGCTCATATTGTTTTAGGTTCAAATATCTACGCGTAGAATACCACAAATGGCATTATTTGCATAGACAAAAAACACTTCTACATTCCCCCACAAAGTACGCGCGCGTAATAATCAATACATTTTTTGCTTGTGCTATCCCACGTTACTTTCCGTACTTCTTCACGACTATTACCCAACAGTGTCTGCCACAGGGAGCGATGCGACACGACACCAAGAATTTTGTTTGCCATATCTTCTGTATCCCAAAAGTCTGCCTTGAGTGCGTGGGTGAGGACCTCTGATACGCCTGACTGCTTTGAAATAAGCACGGGTGCGCCCGCAATAATTGACTCGAGTGGCGTAATACCAAATGGCTCGGAAACTGATGGCATCACAAAAAGGTCTGCCGCTTTGTACACCGCATTGAGGTCATCTCCACGCAAGAACCCTAAAAATATCACATGGTCGGAAATACCGAGATGCGCTGCCTCGAGCATTATCTGGCGTTCCATATCACCACTCCCCGCAATCAAAAACAAAACGTTGGGATTATGTTCAAGCACACGTTTCGCCGATCGAATAAAATATTCTGGACCTTTTTGGATCGTAATCCTTCCCGCAAAAAGTACAATCTTCTGCCCACTTCTTTTGATTTCCATTAAACGTTCAGGAATATTTGCATAATCACATTCATCGATGCCGTTATGTATAACCTCTATTTTGTGCGCGGGAATACCATAGTGTTCTATAATTTTCTGTTTGGTATAATTGCTCACTGCAATAATACCGTCTGCTTGTTCCATTACCGAACGCTCGATATCATATACATCTTGATTGACCCCCTGCCCTCCCGTACGATCAAACTCTGTTGCATGCATATGGAGAATGAGCGGTTTTCCTGAAACACGCTTTGCCTCAAGCCCCGCAAGGAACGAGAGCCAATCGTGCGCGTGGATAACATCAAAATGTTCCTTTTTCGCGATTTCACGCGCGCGAAGCGCATAGCGACGAACTTCTTGTAAAAGAGTATTGCCGTAGATATCACGCACAAATGCATCGCGTTCGCGAATGTACCCCTCAGAGGTAACGTACGGTTTGAGTGATGATGCAACCTCGTGAAATGTAACCCGGCTCTCGTCCGCAAATACCATTTTTGCATACGATGACGAAACACCAACTTTTTTAGGAAGCACAAAAATGACTTCTACGTCGCGCCCCGCTAGTGCACGCGTAAGACCGAAACACGCGGTACCTAAGCCGCCGCTGTTATGTGGAGGAAATTCCCACCCGAACATAAGTACGCGCATATTAATAATGTAAAAGTATTATTCTAATTGTATCATATGTGCGTGAAGAAAAAGTAAAGACTACGTGTGGATAAACAAAATTTGCACACATTACCACGCACGAAAAAAATGATATACTTATTCCAAGGTCGCAGAGAACCCCTAAAAAAGAAAAATATGTTAAATAATCACATTTACAACTTACTTCTTCAGGCAACCGAGGAGCATAAAAGCTTATGGCGCATTAAAAGCGATTACCAAGAAGATGCAAAAGACTGTTCTGAGTGCTCGGCGTTTTGGGAAAAACTTACCAAGGACAAGGAACAGCACGTGGCGGAGCTTGAGGCAATGATTAAAAAGCATTTGTAAACAAGATATTCATAGTGAAAGTAACGTAATACACAGAGCGCGCAACCGAAGGTGCGCGCTCTGCTTGTCTTATATATTTATCATGCCGAAAACGTAATCTTTTTCTTATCTGGATTGTCGTAGTATGTCTCCTTCGCAGTTTCAAAAACTTCTTTAAAAATCTCTCTTACATGAGGGGAACATTTGATTATAAACCCTTCTATTTTTACACAAAACTGTTCGTATGTGACACCGTAGGACATATATGGTCGCCAACCATCAATTTTTCCCAAAATAATTGCTTGCATCTTGTCGACACTCCACACAAACAAAGCTTCTTCGTCTAAACCTTCGTAACCATTCAACATCAAAATAAAATCATCAAAATCTTCAAATTCACTGCTTATTTTTTTTAATTCAAATAATTCTCGCTCTTTTTTAACATTTCTTTCTCCTTTTTGTGCATACGTATTTACATCGGCCTTTAAGCCTCGTTCAGTAAAATCATGAATGAGTGCATATTTCAAAATTTTAGATATATCAAGTGGCGGGTTAACTGCTTCGTAGATTCTCCAACAAAGTATCGCGACTGAAAAAGAATGTTCCGCAACATTTTCATGTCGATCAGTATCTGGAATACTGTGGTGGCGCTCAACTTTTTGTATATCTACAACTAATCGCTGAATTGCATCCAGAGAAAGTGTTTTTGTCTTCATATGATTAAGCTTATCATGTTTACTGTTCCTTGAGCACGCAAATGTAGATATTTGCATTTTTATACAAAATATGTTATAATTGTCTTCAATGAAACAAGAGCCCCTTATATACCCTGTCCGTCTCAATCGCTATCTCGCCCACAAGGGGTTCGCGACACGTCGCGGTGCTGATGAACTTATTGAAAAGAAACTCGTTACCATAAATGGCGCAATAGCCAAACTCGGTGATAAAATAGCAGAAAAAGATGTCGTCGTGGTTGCCGAATCGGTACTCGCGAGCATCGCAAAGCAGTATCGCTATATCGCCTACCACAAGCCGTGCGGTGTCTCCACGGATGTACAGCCGGGGTCACAATCTATCTCTTCAGAACTTCCTGCGCTTCGTGGGCTCTTCCCTCTCGGTCGCCTCGACAAGGCGTCACATGGACTCATTATCCTCACGAACGATGGACGCCTGACCGAACGTCTTCTCCATCCTTCACACCAGCATGAAAAGGAATACCTTGTACGTGTCGACAAACCTGTTACGGATTCATTCATTCGTCACCTCGAACGCGGTATCCTCATTGAGGGGTACAAGACAAAGCCAGCAAAAGCTCGTCGTTCTGGCGAGACTATTTTTTACCTTACCATTGTCGAAGGCAAAAAACACCAAATCCGTCGTATGTGTACTGCGGAAGGATACCAAGTTAATGACCTCAACCGTTTGCGCGTGATGAACATCAAGCGCTGCACACTCAAAGAGGGCGCGTATCGCTCTATCGAAAAAGAAGAACTCTCAACATTCCTCAAAAACATCGGGCTTTAGAATTTAAACAAACTAACTTTATTTCTAAAAGTGGTTTATTAAGAGTAATATACCAATAGCTGAAGTAACCACGACGATAAACAACACCAGTCCGGCCATCGTATCTTTTATCTTGCCAATAACGGGGTCAAAGGATGGTTCAATACGGTCACAAAGATCCTCGATAGCGGTATTGATAATTTCCGCGGAAAGTACGGCGCCAATACATCCAAGAAGGACCATCCATTCAATAATTGAGAAGCGAAGAAGGACTGCGCCCACGACCAATATAAGCCCAATAACCAATTCAATACGAAAACTAAGCTCCTCCCGCCACACCGTACGAAGCCCGTTCATTGCCCAACCAAA
>CAYHML010000054.1:0-4880 GCA_964357675.1 uncultured Candidatus Saccharibacteria bacterium
CCGCGACCGCCCGACGTTCGAACCCGCCGAGATCCACGAGCGCGAGCGCTTCCCACAACTCGCGATTTGCCACCTCTTCTTTTTGTGAGTTTCGCCATCCATTTTTTTGCCAGCCAAAAACCCATTTCGTAATACCATTGATCACATAGCGTGAGTCCGCGCGCACATCAATCGTGCCCACGATTCCCAGATCACGCACAAAGCGAAGTGACTCGATTGCCGCCGTGAGTTCCATTTTATTATTCGTGGTGAGCCGCGCTCCGTCACCGAGCTCCACAACGCGCTCCTTCGTAGCGACGATTGCTCCCCATCCACCCGGACCGGGATTGCCTCGAGATGATCCGTCAGTATAAATAATGACTTCAGCTGTTTTCATGTAGGTTAGTGTATCACGTTTACGATACGGAGACGAAGCTCGCGCGCACCACGAAACGTGTTAAGCTCCATCGTCGCGACAAGGTCGATAGTGTTCCCCGAAGCGAGTTTCGTATATTTTTCTTCCGCAAAAAATGAAATTGCTTTCACGCGCGAATTTTCAAAACGGAGCTCGAGGTGCGTGCGCTCCTTGCCAAATTTTTTCACTTCTGACACGCGCAGTTTTTCAAATAAAAATACTGGCTTCGGATTGCCGACACCGAATGGCGCAAAGCTCTCGATAATCTTCCATGTCGCCATCGTGACCTCACCGAGTGTGAGTGTCATATCAATCATCGGTGCAATTTTTTCTTTGACGATGATCTCCGTTTGATACACGAGCACGAGTGCGTCCTCGAGATGATGCACGCCATCGTGATGAAGTGAGAATCCTCCCGCAAGCGCGTGACCACCAATATCAAGAAAAATATCGGCGCGCACATTCGACATCAACGCCACGACATCACACGTACCATCCGAGCGACATGAACCCTTGATCATACCATCCTCAGTTCTCCCCCACACGAACACAGGGCGCGCATACGCTTCGGCAAGTGTTCCCGCAACGAGTCCCACAAGTCCCGGCATCCACGATGGATTACCGATGACGATTACTTCACGAAGACTGCCGTCCACCATGCGCGCTTCCAAATGTTTGCGTGCTTCCTTCACCATACTCGCGACGAGACCCTTGCGTGTTTCATTCAAGTGCACGAGATGCTCTGCGAGTTCTTCTGCTTCTTGTTCATTAGTTGTCGAGAGTAATCGAAACGCGTCCATCGGAATTCCCATACGACTTGCTGCATTGATGCGTGGTCCGATCGTAAAACCAATATCATCTTCAGTGAGTGATGTTTGTAGTGTTCCCGTTTTTTCTAATAATTTTTTCAACCCGACGCGTCGCGAACGTCTGAGCACCGTGAGTCCATAGTATGCGATTGCGCGATTTTCATTTTGTAACGGCACCATATCTGCAATCGTTGCGAGACCCGCCATGTCGAGGAGCCATTTTTCGTACCCTTCTGGAACATTCCATTCTTCACGTCCGCGCATGAGTAACGCGCACACCAGTTTCCACGCTACCCCCGCACCACAGAGCATTTTGTCAGGATAGGTATCTCCCTCTTGTTTTGGGTTTATGATTGCATACGCCGAAGGCAACACTTCGCTCGGAATGTGATGATCAGTAATGATAACCTCAATACCGAGTTCGTGTGCACGGGCAACCTCCGCGACTTCAGTAATACCGCAATCAACCGTGATTAACAGTTGAGCACCTTCACGCGCGAGTGTTTCTATTGCGGGAATGTTCATACCGTATCCTTCATGGTGCCGATGTGGAATATATACGTGTATATTGTCGTACCCAATTTTTTTAAAAAAATCGTAGAGGAGAACTGAGCCGGGGATTCCATCGCAATCATAGTCGCCGAAAATGACAATTTTTTCTTTTGCTTCGATTGCGGTGAGAATGCGCAAAACGGCGCGTTCCATTCCAAACATCAGAAAAGGGTCCGCGACATCTCGTTCATAGTTAGGATTCAAAAATTTTGTTGCTTCATCCTCGGTCGTAATATCACGGTTCTTGAGAAGTGTTTGGACAAGTGCAGGATAATGGGCCAATTCGTCTTTTGTGTGCATTGCGGTATTTTATCACAAAAGGGCCTTTCAAAACTTCCTTATTTAGCAGCACGCAAAAGCCCCCCACATCTATATCTCTACTAAAGATACCCTAACGTATAAAATGCTATAGCATATTATACGTTAGGGTACGAAACTACTTACTTTTTCGGATTACTTAAATCTTAATATTTCACAAAACACCAAAATGACGCTTTATGTTATCAGCCCTCTCAAGGTACGTCGCTTCAATGTAGATAATATTTTTCCTAACACCAAACATTTCACCAACAAAGTCTATCTCGTCTTTGCATGGATACGGAAAAATAAATACCGACTTTTGGATTGGATGCATGCCGATGTCTTTGATCTTGAAACTTATCGCATTCCGTACGCGCTTTTTTTGCTCGGGTATATCAAACATCACGATGCGCCATTTTCCATCCCATTTCTCCTTACGAGCAAGTTGCATAGTCCCTAATTTATACTCGAGAACTTTCCTCTTCCCTAACTCGGTGATCTCTACAATATCTTTCTCATTTTTATTAGTGATACGTACAAGTTTCTTTTTCTGAAGTCGCTGGACTGCTTGTCTAACGCGACAGTGATCGCGCCAACCTCGCGAATTAAAAAGGTTTGCCACCTGTGCCAAGTTTGGTATCGCAATACAACCAATAATAAACCCGCCGAGTGCCAAGCCCTTCAATATCTCTTTCGCTAATTCTCCGTGTTCATAATTTTTCATAATATTTTTAATAACAATTACTCTCGTATTGTCTAGTATATACCCTCACGTAAGATATGCTATAGCATATCTTACGTGAGGGGTGGTATACATAAATGACGAGCAGTACTCCCGACACTGTTACTCCCTACACTTCTCTAGTATTGTTTCTCAAACTTCAAAACTGGTTCAGGTGGTAATACAATAAAGCCCCGTCGACGGGGCTTTATTGTATTAAATGAGGGTGTATACTATATATATGAACGACACCTGCCTTTTCTGTAAAATCATCGCAAAGGAAATCCCAAGCTCAAAAGTCTACGAGGATGAGCATTGTTATGCTTTCCTAGACTTGCACCCTATAAATATTGGTCACACTCTCCTTGTGCCAAAAGAACACTCAACAAATCTGTACGAAATAGGAGACGACACACTTTCCGTACTCGCACCGGTAGTAAAAAAAGTTGCTATCGCAATAAAGAGCGCCCTCAATGCCAATGGTATTAATATAGAGATGAACAATGACCCAATTGCGGGGCAAATTATCTTTCATTCGCACATACACATTATTCCTCGCTTCCAAGGAGACGGGTTCAAACACTGGCATGGTGCTCGCGACTATCACGAAGGAGAAATGGAGGAAGTGGCAAAAAAGATTTCTTTAGTAATATAACAGAAACAAAAAACAGCGTGCCTAGAGAGACACGCTGTTTTATGTAAGAGAAATTGCATTAAGCGGTGCTGTTGTTGAATTACCGCAGGTTGAAGCAACCGTTGGTAGTAACCATGCGAAAACTTATGAGACACCAAAGGAAAAACACCGGTAAGAAGAATGATTTTGATGGATTGGGTAATATTTTTTTATGTACATACATATTACCTTTAAATAAGCATCCTAGGGAAATAGCCATGAATAAGTAAATAAAAAAAACTGATAATAATTTTCTTGCATTATTTTTATTTGATGACGAAACCGACAAGTGAACTTCTTTTTATAAATGTTTAAGATTTGAGTTTACTCTTTTTCTTCAGCCACTTCTATAAACTACTCAATGGCACACAATAACCTTTATATGTCCAATCTGACCAAGTGCCACCATGTGTTGTTGTTGATTCAAGAACAGTGAACATCGGATTTCCATCTGAACAAGAAGGATAATCAACGGTTCCAAAATTTGTACATACACCCGTACCGCTTGTAGAAACACAGGTTATTTGTGTCTCACCGCTAACATGCAGATACATAATTGTCCACTTACTCCATCCAGTGGCCTGACTTATTATTCCTCCTCCATTTGATGCCGTTGTTTGAGTTGTTCCGTCAGCAAATTTAACACCACTCGCACCTCCCGGTCCTGGTTTAGTTTCTATAACTCCTCCAACCGTCAAAGCCTCGGTCGGAGATGAAGTATTAATGCCAACCGTACCATCCCAGTCCACCACAAAACGATCTACGAGAGTTCCCTCAGTTCCTGGAGCAAACCCCCCATTACTTTTTGTTGCGATTCTAAAATCCGTATCACCCCCCAAAGGACTACTACCTTCTGTTGAAATAATTGCTTCGGCTGAAGTAAGCCCATTTGTAAAGGCAATCCTTGAACTCATATAATCAGGATTTCCTACTGCGAAATCTGGAATAAATACTGGGTTGTACGTATTTTCAATCGTAAGTTTTGCCCAAGGCGTAGATGTTCCAATCCCTACGAGACCAATGACTGTTGCAAAAAGCGCCTTACCATATGTTTCAATACTTTGTACACCATCAACTCTTGTGAGTACGAGCGTACCTTCCTTGGCTTGGTTTGTCGCACCAGCATTAAGCGGCGCTGTTGAATTACCACCTGTCGGCGCAACCGTTGGCGCTGTCCATGCATACACAAGCGAGATGCCGAACGAAAGAATAATTGCAAGTGAAATAACTTTTGCTGTTTGGGAAATATTTTTTAAATTAGACATAAGTTGGTGGATAATATGATAAATAATACTTACAATATTATACCACGAACAAATCAAGAAAAAAACGTGCGCGTGCAGTAAGTCTACTCCACCAACGCAAGCGTGAGCGCGACCACCGCGGCAGTTTCTGCACGAAGAATTGTCTTTCCTGTGCAAACAATAGATC
>CAYHML010000055.1:0-4554 GCA_964357675.1 uncultured Candidatus Saccharibacteria bacterium
TCTTATTCGAGGTTAGATTTTGTTAATCCAGACTTTTCTTGCATCATAATTTTGATTCTCCTAATACGTGAAATCTCCGGGGAGTAAACTTATTGTGGTGAAAGGAAAGAGGCGAACGAGCGCACGCCCAATGATGAGGTCGCGCTTCACGGGTCCCCACATACGTGAGTCAAAACTGCCGGCGCGATTATCGCCCATCATAAAATATTCATCTGCGCCAAGAGTGCGATTGAACGGACCACTTTTAACAGGGGTAGAAATATAAGGTTCCTCAAGAGCGAGCTCTGTTCCTTTCTCGGTGTTCTTGACTACTATATGTCCTTCGGCGTTGGTTGTTACGGTTTCTCCGGGAAGTCCGATGACGCGCTTGATGAAATACTGTTTGGGATTTTTAGGGTACTTGAAAATTACGACGTCGCCACGCGTAGGCTCACTCAAGCGATATGATATTTCATCCACAATAAGGTACTGCCCGTTCTCAAACGTCGGATCCATTGAAGCTCCAGACACAATAAAAGGCTGTGCGATGAAGAGGCGAATAGGGAGGACAACAAGAAGCGCAATAATGATAAAACGAATCGTTTCCCAAACTTCTCGCTTGAAGGAATGACGTTTTTCTGTGGGCTCTATCGGCTCTTCACTCTGCTCAACTGACTGGTTGTTGATGTTCTCGTCCATAAATAATTCACCCTTATCATAGACCACAAAAGGACTTGTTGGAAAGGTCAAATGTGTGGTATAATAATATAGATAAATACCATACACGACTAGATTTTGTGGCAATATGCTATTTCTGATAAACTATAGAGTATGCAATATCTCATAGTTGGACTCGGAAACCCCGGTGAAGAATATGCGGAAACACGACACAATGTCGGGCGCATCATACTCGAAGAGTTCCGCAAAAAATACGATTTTCCTGAATGGGAGAAAGACAAAAATCTTAAAGCACTTATTTCAAAAGGAACGTGGAAGAAAGACAAACTCATTCTCCTCGAACCTGATAATTTTATGAACGTGTCAGGCAAGAGCGTGGTGCCACTTGTAAAAAATGCAAAGGACGCAGAACGCACGATAATCATCTACGACGATCTTGACTTACCGCTCGGCACGATAAAAATTTCTTTTAATCGTAGCTCAGGTGGGCATAAGGGAGTTGAATCTATTATTAAAGCACTCAAGACACCAGCATTTGTGCGCGTGCGTGTCGGCATTTGCCCTGCAACACCAAGTGGTAAGCCGCGCAAACCAAAAGGTGGGAATGCTATTCTCGATTTTATTGTTGGACCATTCAAAAAACCAGAACAAGAAGTACTGAAAAAGACCGCAAAAAAAGTTGTTTCTATACTCGATGTTATTCTTTCTGAAGGACGCATTAAGGCAATGGGGGAGGTGAATTAAGGGCGCCACAGTCCTTGCTATTTTGTTAAAAATCTGCTATAATATATGTAGGTAGTACAAATACAATATACAAAGGAGATACTGAATGCTGAGCACGGAGTTCAAAAGAAAGGAATTGTGTACACGAGAGGTCGCAGAAGTTATTGTTCCTCTCGCGAGCTCCAGGATTCATGAGTCCTGTTATAAAGAAGGGACACCGTCTCGCGACTTCGTACGCTTCATTGTGTACGAGGAAAAAAAGTCGAGGGACATGAGAACCAGTAATGATCGCAAGCTTTTCATTAATGATCACCGCGAAACAACACTCAGAGCTGCGCGGTTGTCTCAGGATTCCTCAGCAGGTAAGCGCCTATTACCAAAGTGGAACCGTGCTGGTTCAAAGATTATGTCGTTTTCTGAAGCAGTTCGGTTGCCTGCACGTGTCGTGGTAGTTGAAATTACCACGGAAAGAGGTACGGTTACGTTTGTGAATCTTTATAAGCCTGAAAGTAAAAAAGCATCTGGTCTTTTTGTGGTTCTTTCGGAACTTCTTATTAAGGAGAAGTTGTTCCTTGATAAAATCGCAAAGCACGAACCGCTGTGGTGGTGGGGTGGGAGGAGAAAAACCTCATTTGGTCCTTCGGGTGATACATTACCGGTTGTTGCCTTGACCAGTGAAAGCAGAAAAATTGTCTTTCATTGCAGAAAGAGCGGTGACACTGTTACACTTGGTGGTGAGATAAAAACAGTGTCGACCTTGTATCTGTAAGTTAGGTTATTAATAATTGTATAACGTAATATGTTTGTTTGCCGAGGGGTTGCCATACACGGCAACCCCTTTTTCTTTTGTATTTTTTACCACTAAAAAAACAGCACCATGTGGGTGCTGTTTTTTATTACGAACGATTATTACTATTTTCCGTTTCCGTACGAGAGGGTCATCTTCTGTTCCTTTGCATCAAAGAAGGTGATGGTGAAGGAATAGGTCTTCCCTAACTCAACAGTCTTTTTGAGATTTTCCTCGGTACCGAATTCAGAAAGGTGTACAAGACCTGCAACTCCTTCTTCGAGTGAAACAAGCGCGCCGTAGGCGTTGAACTTGATCACGACACCCGTTACCTTGTCACCCTTCTTGTAGCGCTTTTCAGCATCTTTCCAGGGATTATCCTTGAGTGCCTTGATAGAGAGTGAAATTTTGCCGTCCTTAACTTCGATTACCTTCACGCGTACCTTTTCATTGATTTTGAAAAGCTTGCGAGGATCGTCGACGAGGCCCCAGCCGATTTCTGAAATGTGTACGAGCCCTTCGATACCGTCTTCGAGTTTTACAAAGATACCAAAGTCAACGAGTCCAGATACCGTACCGTCGAGCTCGTCGCCGATGGAGTATTTGCCGGTAATCTCGCGCTTCTCGCGGGTACCACCTTGTTCCTTCTCAGAGAAGATAAGCTTACCTTCTTTTGGTGATGCGGAAATGATGATCACTGCAAGACGTTTACCGATGAGTTTTTTGAGCTCACCCATGATTTTGTCTTTGTCGCCGTTTTCAATACGTGGGTAGTGCTCGCTCTTGAGCTGTGATGCAGGGAGAAAGCCCTGAATACCTTGCCATTCCACAATAAGACCACCTTTGTTTGCGTCTTTAATAGGAAGGTCAAGAATCTTCTTGGTTTTGATTGCCTCTTCTGCTTCGGTCCAAATGAGCGCCTGGCGTGCCTCCTTGAGAGAGAGCTCGATATAACCCTCCTCGTTGTTCATATCTACTACCTTTGCGGTAACTACGTCGCCGACGTTGAGTTTCTTGATAACGTCGCGTGCGTTGATGAACTCTGCGCCATAAATGATACCGGTACCAAATGGTCCGAGGTCAATATAGACAGATGATTTTGCAATGCCAAGAACAGGACCCTCGACGAGCGCATCAACCTCTGGTGGGTTCTGCACACTCTCCAAGAGTGTTGCCATAAATGACACAGGAACTTCTACTTGTTTTTCTTTATCAGTCATAATTACAAAAAAATCCGCCTACCAACCCGCACAAATATGTGCGAGCTTGCAAGCGGTACAATAGAATTTGGGTCCGTGCATGTCGGGCGTATTGGGATCTGCGCGGGATTACCAAAAACTATGCTTGCTATTAATATAGATAACATACCGTAAAAGGAGAAAAAAGTAAAGAGTGCTAAGTTCTGATATTTTCGTGCATACATACAGAGAACGAAATAATGGTACGTTATCTTGCAAAACCTTTGAAAATGGGTATAGTAATCTCATTATGTGGAAAACACGAATTTTGGCACTTGCCTTCCTTATTATTGGCGCAGGGTTAGCATATTTTATTTACGCATCTATTCCTTCATTACACGAGGGGAAAAAAGTATATGGTCAAGCGACCGCGGAAAAATTTCCGTTCAAGCTTGGTCTTGATCTTTCGGGAGGTGTACAGCTCATTTATCAGGCAGATGTTTCTTCAATAAAACCAACCGAGGTAAAAAATGCGATGGATTCATTGCGTGATGTGGTAGAGCGTCGCATCAACCTCTTTGGTGTTGCAGAACCTATTGTGCAGATTGAAGAAAAAGGTGGCGTTGCGGGCGCTGTTGAGGAACGCCTTATCGTAGAGCTTCCCGGAATTACGGATGTAAAGCGCGCCGTAGAAATGATTGGGCAGACACCAAAGCTTGAGTTTATGACCGAGCGTTCTGCAAAGGAAATCGAGGCATATAACAAAGCACTCGAGAAGTTTAAGGCAGATCAAGAGGCGGGAAAGCCACTCGTTGTACCTCCAGAGCTTATCGCAGGTCCCTACGCACCAACCGAACTTTCTGGCCGTTTCCTTGAGCGCGCAACACTCGAGTTTGACCCAACGACCCGCGAGCCGATTGTTTCTCTTGTGTTTAACAAACAGGGTAGCGATCTCTTTGCAAAACTCACCAAAGAAAATGTAAATAAAACAATTGCCATTTTCCTTGACCGTGACCTTGGTAATACCGAGCCAATCTCGGCTCCGGTAGTTCGTGAAGAAATCACTGGTGGTAAAGCACAGATCACGGGCAAGTTTACGGCTGCAGAAGCAAAAACACTCGTAGGACGTTTGAATTCTGGCGCACTTCCCGTAGACAAACTCGAGCTTCTTTCTACGCAGACTATCAGTGCTCCTCTTGGCGCAAAAGC
>CAYHML010000056.1:0-4533 GCA_964357675.1 uncultured Candidatus Saccharibacteria bacterium
AGCACATCGTATGACTATTGGAAGTAACAAAGAACCCGTTATTCTTTTTCTGGGGGATATTATTTCGCTGGTCGTTGCCTTCTGGCTTACGCTTGTTTTTCGTGCTGGTGAGGTGCCCTCATTTGCGCTTATGCAATCCTATGTGGTACCCCTCGCGGTACTTCTCGTGGTGTGGATTTCAGTGTTCTTTATTGCGGGGCTTTATGAAAAGCATGCACTGGTTTTCAAGAAAAAAATTCCAAGCTTGATTCTGAACGCGCAAATTATAAACAGTGTTATAGCAGTTGTGTTCTTCTATCTCTTCACGCCCTACCTTGGCGTTTCTCCTAAGACGATTCTCGTGCTCTTTATTTTACTCTCAACGATTCTTCTCATAACGTGGCGCCTTTTTGGTCTAACCCTTTTTAATATTAAACACCAAGAACCCGCTATCCTTATCGGTGCGGGGGAGGAAATGGATGCGCTCAAAAATGAGGTAAATATGCGTGGACATTACAATTTACGTTTTGTCTCGTCGGTCAATCTCGCGCAGATTGACGGTATTGATTTCAAAACAGAGATTATTGATCGTATGTATAGTGAAAAGATTTTCTCCGTGGTCATTGATTTACGTAACGAAAAAGCAGAGAAGATTTTAACAACGCTCTACAACCTCATTTTTTCACAGGTACGATTTTACGATATGTACAAAGTGTACGAGGAAGTGTTTGCCCGCATTCCGCTTTCAATTGTGCGCCACAGTTGGTTCCTTGAAAATATTTCTTCAGCGACACATACGGGATATGATTTTTTGAAACGAGGACTCGATATTTCCTCGGCACTTTTTGGCGGTATCGTCTCGTTGTTGTTTTATCCATTCGTGTACCTCGCGATCAAGCTCGATGACGGTGGCCCTCTTTTTATCAATCAAGAACGTGTAGGCAAGGACGGCAAAACCATTCGCCTCTACAAGTTCCGCTCGATGAGTCGTAATGAAGCCGAACTTTCCTCAAGGAGAGAAAATCGTGTGACACGCGTAGGTAATTTTCTACGAAAGACGAGAATAGATGAACTCCCACAATTATGGAACGTACTCCGTGGTGATCTCTCGCTCATTGGTCCACGCCCCGAGCTTCCTTCAGGGGTGGCAGTGTATGAAAAGGAAATACCATACTATCATATTCGTCACTTGGTAAAGCCGGGACTTTCAGGATGGGCACAACTGTATCACGAACGTCATCCGCACCATGGTGTAGATACCGAGGAGACGCGCAATAAACTTTCCTACGATCTCTACTATATTAAAAATCGCTCACTGGTTCTCGATGTGGTCATTTTGCTCAAGACCATCAAGCTTGTGCTCTCGCGAAAAGGCGTGTAGTGAATGTGCGAAAATGTGCAACAATTTATAATTATGAACGAATCAATTTTTTATTTCATCAATAGTATTGCAGGACAAAGTTATCTTCTTGATCAGCTGATTATTTTTTTAAGTAATCAATTTGGATACCTCCTCATGCTTGGGCTTTTTATTTCTTTTTTCTTTTACAAAGACAAGAAGCAAGGTGTGCGCGATATCCTGATTGTACTCGGTTCAGCATTTTTCGCGTATGTTATTGCGTACATCTTTAAACATCTCTTACCCCACCCACGTCCGTTTGAAGTATTGTCTGATGCGTATGTTTTATACACGCATGGAGGAGGGGATTCGTTCCCTTCGGGACACGCTACTTTCTTTATGGCGCTCGCGACCTCACTTTTTTTTATTCGTCGTCGTTTAGCGTTTGTGTATGTACTTGGCGCACTTATTATTGGTAGTATGCGTATTGCCGTAGGGGTGCATTGGCCGCTCGATATTTTTGCAGGGTGGATGTTGGGCGCTGCGCTCGGTATTTTTGGATACTATGTTTTGCACTATATCCTTGCCCGCATTACACAAAAAAGTTCAATTTCATAATCCAAAAAAAATTGCTATACTGTACCTATGATTTACTTTGATAATGTCTCGAAAACATATCCCGATGGCACTATGGCGCTCGATGGCGTCACCTTTGCAATAAAAGAAGGAGAATTTGTGTCTATCGTGGGACATTCAGGCGCTGGCAAGACCACACTCACAAAACTTCTCCTCGGTGAAGAGCGAGCAACAAACGGGACCGTTTCCATTGATTCGGTAGACATAAAAAAGATGAAGAAAAAAGATATGCCCGAGCTTCGTCGCAGGATCGGCGTCATTTTTCAGGATTTTCGTCTTCTTCCCAACAAGACCGCGTATGAAAATGTTGCGTTTGCGATGGAGGTAGCAGGAAAGCCCGATCAAGATATTGCGTCCGATGTTCCTCATGTGCTCGAGCTCGTCGACCTCACGAAAAAAATGTGGAACTTTCCTCGTCAGCTTTCTGGCGGAGAGCTTCAGCGTGTTGCTATTGCGCGCGCGATCATCAACCATCCCGATGTTATCGTCGCTGATGAGCCAACCGGCAACCTCGACCCTGTGAACACCTACGAAATTATTCAAATATTGAAAAAGATTAACGACCTTGGCACGACGGTTATCTTAACGACACACAACAAAGGCGTGGTAGAATCTCTCGGCAAACGCGTGATCACGATGGACCACGGCCGTGTCACCCGTGACGACCCCACAGGAAAGTACGCATTGTAAGTTCGCTTGTATTATTCGTCATTCTCGTCTCAAAATGAGAGTTCAATAAGGTTGAGACTATTTTTTTATATGGAACAAGAAAAGAAACTTTCATTTTTACAATTCTTAAATATATTGAGGTGGTCCTTTGCGTTCCAAATGAAGCTGTCTCCTGTGGTTGCGGTATTGAAGGTGGGAGTCATAGTTTTTCTAGAATTAGAGCCTCTCGTCTATGCATACATATTTGCGCGACTATTGGATGTCGCCATCGGTATCGCCGGTGCTGGCGCTGAACCGCAGGAAATTATTCCTGCGCTCGGTCTTTTATTCGGATACAACATTGTGTCCTCGGCGGTTAACTATTCTAATTATCATCTCTCTTCGATACTCTCAACGTTCAATAATTTCAAAACGCCATACTATTTCTATCAACATATTCACTCTCTCGGGATTCAAACATTGGAAGCCCCTGATGTGGTAAACAAGATTCAAAGATCAAAAGAGACTCTCGGCGTACTTAACAAGGATTTTGAGCAAGCAACCATTTTCTTTGCAAAGATCATTACTCTATCGGTGGTGGCGCTGGTAATAGTTAAGATGATGCCAATATTCACGGGGATTATTATTCTCACGGTCATACCGGGTATGTTGTCCAGTAAATATTTTTTACAAAAACAATGGCGATTATGGAGAAGCGAGACGGAGAATAAGAGGCGTGCGCGGAATATCTTTGACACCCTCATAGAGACCACCAATCTGCAGGAAATATTCATCACTTCCGCGTACGGTTATTTAAGTAGTGTTTACCGAAAATATTCCGACTACTTTACGATGGCTGATATGAAGATACTGAGAAAATGGCGAAGTTATGGTTTTTTGTTCGGGTTGCTGACTTCAAGCGCGAGTATTGCCGGATATTTTATTATATTTAAAAACTTTCTCAAAGGACTTATTTCAATCGGAGATGTCACATTTCAGATTAGATCACTCAATATTTTCATCAACAACCTCACTTCAATGAGTGGTAACTATACCGCACTACGAGAGCGTAGTATGAGGGTTGCTGAAATAAAAGAAGTGTTCGAGATGAAGCCGACTGTCACTGATGGCACTGTTGTGCTTCCAAGAAGCGAGACGCCACCCACTATCGTATTTAAAAATGTAAGCTTCACATACCCACGATCAGAACGTACGGTAATTAAAAATCTCACCCTCGAAATTAAACCGGGGGAAAAGATTGCGATTGTGGGGGAGAATGGCGCAGGGAAAACAACGCTGGTGAGAATTCTTTCACGGTTCTATAAGGTGAGTGAGGGCGAGATTCTTTTGGATGGTACAAACATCAATGATATTAAAATAGAAAGTTGGTACAAAAATCTCGGCGTTCTGTTTCAGGACTACAACACCTATTCACCGCTCACACTCAAGGAAAATATTCATCTCGGCAATGCACACGAAAAGCTCGATGAAGAGCGGATGTTCGAGGCAGCGAACAAGGCAAATATAAATTCATTCCTTTCAAATTTTAAAGACGGGTATGATCAGGTCCTCAGTGAAAAATTCAAAGGTGGCACACGTCCAAGCACGGGGCAGTGGCAGAAGATAGCGATTGCAAGATTTTTCTATCGCAATTCACCCGTCGTTATTTTTGACGAACCAACCGCATCCATCGATGCTGTTTCTGAGAGTGAAATTTTCGGACAAATATATGATTTCTTTAAAGGCAAGACGGTCATCATTATCTCGCACCGTTTCTCTACCGTGCGCAACGCAGACAAGATTTATGTCCTTGATAAAGGTGAGATCATCGAAAGTGGTAGTCACGACGAACTTATGGCACGCAAAGGAAAATATCACCACGCCTTCACCATCCAAGCAGAAGGGTACCAATAAGAGAAAAATCTTTATAG
>CAYHML010000057.1:0-4522 GCA_964357675.1 uncultured Candidatus Saccharibacteria bacterium
CGGACACGGAGGCGAGGTGCATGTGCGCGCCGTGCGCGATGTGCACATACTTTCCAAATATCGTCACCAGAAAGAGTTTCTTGCTGAGCGCGGTGGAGATGGGGGAAGCGACAGTCTCCATGGGAAAAATGGGGAGGATTTTGTTCTTGATCTGCCCATCGGCTCTATCGTGCGCAATTTGAATACGGACGAAGAGGTCTCACTTTTGAAAGAAGGGGAAGAAATAGTTTTGCTTACGGGTGGTCGCGGTGGGTACGGCAATGAGCATTTCAAAAGCTCGACCAACCGCTCGCCAAAAGAGCACATTCCCGGCACAAAGGGTCACGAGGCGGATTTTCATATTGAGCTTCAAATCGTCGCGGACATCGGTCTCATCGGTCTGCCGAATGCGGGGAAGTCGAGCTTGCTCAATGCGCTCACGCGCGCGAGCGCAAAGACTGCGGACTATGCCTTCACTACACTCGAGCCAAATCTCGGCGAATGTTTCGGCTTCATCATCGCGGACATCCCCGGACTCATCGAAGGAGCGAGCGAGGGGAAAGGCCTCGGACACAAATTTCTCCGCCATGTGAAGCGCACAAAAATGCTCGCGCATTTGGTGTCGCTCGAAAACGAGGACCCGATGGCTGTCTATGAAACCGTACGCAAAGAGCTCGCCGCTTTTGACAAAATTCTTGCCGACAAACGCGAGATCATAGTCCTCACAAAAACTGACATGGTGTCGCCTGAACGCGTCGCCGAAGTGACAAAGCAGATGAAAAAGATCCGTCCGGAGGTATTTGCAATCTCAATCCTCGATGACACCGTAATGAAATCGTTCCAAGACGAGCTACTTAAACTTTTGAGGGCGGCGGCATAAGTGTTTACGAAGGGCGGAGCTTATTTTTTACGAAGGACCGCCCTTCGTAAAATAAAAGTGTGGCGTAATAATATTTTTTTAAAATTCACCAAGTTTGATTGGATGCTCTACTGATTTTTGTTTGAGAATAGAAAAATTGACAGAATCTTCACGAAATGATATTGTTTCTGGTAGAGAGAATTTGTTTTTCAAATAAAAACTACGGAGGTGTGGCATGGTAACGAATATCATGAAGGAGTTTGAGGTCGGTAGCTTGGTTTTAGTGCAGGGTATCTACAGAGAATATACTCTCTGTCTTGTTGTGGATCAGCTCACTGGGGAAAAGTGGGCAGAAAGAGATTCATGCATTGAATTCATTCCTGAAAAAGGAAATGAAGGTAGATTCACCTTGGTCCGCGTGTTAGGATTGAAGTTGACTGGAAGTCGCGCCTTAGGCAAAAGTGCCTTTCCTTCACAAGAGCCAGGAGTGGAAGAAGTAGTGCACTGGGTTTATGCACAAAATACATCTACCGTACATATTGCAGGGCCTGATGTCGCATCAATCGAGGCATTTCTAAAGGCTTGCCATATCTGCATATCCCTCGGTATTACCAGAGAAACATTTTTCTATGAGGTCGCTCTTATTATAGAGTATCTCAAGGGAGTAACGAGGAGAAGAGAAGAGATGAGTAGGTACGATTATAAGTATCTTCAGATGCTCAATGATATTTTACCGCTCAAGAAATGAAGATACACCCCGCCCGAGAAGCCGTCGCTTCTCGGGCGGTTTTTTATATAAAGGAATTATGGGTTGGCATAAAAAAAATAAGCTCCGCCCTTCGTAGAATCATCCTTCGTAAAATAAAAGTGTGATGAAACTATTCTCAAAAATCCGCCAGCTGTGACCTATAGGTCACAGCTGGCGGATTTTTTGCAGTAATTTTTTGAGGCAGGTATGGTGTGGGCGAAGAGTGGTATCTTGTGCTACAATCTCGTTTATGAGTTATAAACTTACCGTTGGGCTTGAAATCCACGCCGAACTCAAAACTAAGACGAAGATGTTTTGCAATTCGGCGAATGATCCGTTCAATGCGGAGCCGAATGTGAACATTTGCCCGGTGTGCATGGCGCATCCGGGGACTTTGCCCGTGATCAATCGCGAGGCAGTACGGCATGTATTGCGTGTGGGAGTTGCTCTCGGAAGCACACTTGCCGACTTCACTGAGTTTGATCGTAAAAACTATTTTTATCCGGACATTCCAAAAGGGTACCAAATCAGCCAGTACAAATATCCGCTTGTGTCGGGGGGCGTTTTGAACGGTGTCGCTATCGAGCGCGTGCATCTCGAGGAGGATACGGCGAGCTCGTCGCATGAGGGCTCGGAGGGAAGCTTGGTGGATTTCAATCGCGCGGGTGTGCCACTCATGGAGCTCGTGACGACGCCCACGATCAAGAGTGCGGAGGAGGCGGGCAACTTTGCGCGCGAGCTCCAGCTCCTCCTCCGCACGCTTGGCGTGTCGGATGCAAATATGGAAAAAGGCGAGATGCGCGTCGAGGCAAACATTTCAATATCAAAAACAGACACACTTGGCACAAAAGTGGAAGTAAAAAATCTGAACTCATTTCGCTCTGTTGAGCGCGCCATTGCCTACGAAGTAGAGCGAATGACGAAAATTTTGGACGGCGGGCCTGGGGAGATTGTACAAGAGACGCGTGGATGGAATGAATCAAAACAGATTACTTTTTCACAGCGCAAAAAAGAAAGCGCGCACGACTACCGATATTTCCCTGACCCCGATTTACCAAAATTAAAAATCTCAGAGGTTCCTGAATTTTCAAATGATGCTTTGAAAAAAACGATGCCAGAGCTTCCGTGGGAAAAGCGCGCGCGCTTTGTGCGTGAATATGGCGTGAAGCCCGAGAATGCGGAAGTGTTTGTTGCTGACAAAATACTCGGCGGGCTTTTTGAAGATGCTGTTAAAGATATTTGCGTAAATCGTCCCTCAACACTTCTTATTGAAAACTATATTACCTCCGACCTTGTGGGGCTCATAAAGTCCACGGGCTCAATAGGCGGAGTTACAGGAAAAGCGCTTGCCGATTTGGTAACCATGATCAAAGCAGGAGACTTATCTTCGCGTGGCGCAAAAGACACACTCGCTATTTTATACGCTGAAGGTGGACATCCGCATGAAATTGCAAAGAAGCACGACCTAATTCAGAAAAATGATATTCCCGCCCTCAAAAAAATGGTCGCAGAAATTATTTCCGCAAATCAAACAATAGTAGCGGACTACAAATCTGGCAAGATAGCCCTTCTCCAGTTTTTCATCGGGCAGGGGATGAAGGCATCAAAGGGTTCAGGAAACCCTGCAATGTTTAAGACATTGTTTGAGGAGGCACTGAAGTAATTAATATAGTGACATTATTGTTGTTCCTTGTTACAATAAAGGCATGAAAAACTTACTACAAAAGCACGAAACTGTAAGTGTGGGCAAAGACAGGTTCAGTCTTGGTGTTTCAGCAAAAAATTGGGGACTTAACACAAACATTGAGGCATTAAATGACGTTTCCCTAACTAAGGGAATAACACGTGAAGAAAGAGATGTTCTATTAAGACGGTTGTCTGATGACAACGAATCCCATGAAGGTCAGCGAAGTTAAAGATCAGAATATATTAGTTGATACTAATATAGTTATTTATTATGCAGCAAATGGTTTTAAGGAAAGAAGTGGTAATATTTTAAGAACATTAGCTAATAATGGAAACAAAATAGGAATTTCTGAAATAACTGCGTTTGAGTTATTGCACGATGAGCAAAAGAATGAAGTTGAGGATTATTTTTATAAATTTGTTAATTATATTCACCGCGTTCCAGTAGAGCAGGGGTGTTTACAAAATGCTGTAGCTCTCGCGGAGCTTTATCGGGTTGTTTGTAATAATAAAAAAGTGCCAGATAATGATCTTATTATTGGAGGCACAGCGATACATTATGATGAGGTCTTATTGCTTACAACTGATAGAAAGGATTTTTGTGAACCACTATGGGATACGTACGCGAGAGACAATATTTATTATAAAGAAGAAGGAGATGTCGAAGTAACTTTATATTTGCTTAGATTTAATAAAGAGGTCATAAAACTTCAAAAATAGTATTTATAAGTAATATCTGTGCCTTTTTTGCTGTGTATGGTAAAATAGCGAGATAGTTTTAATCATTTTAACCACGATAAAATAACGATGAAAAAAGTACGAGTAGCTATTAACGGGTTTGGGCGCATAGGGCGCGCGTTTTATAAACTGGCGCGTACGCGACCTGAATTTGAGATTGTCGCGGTGAATGACCTCGGTGATCCATCAAACATGGCGTACCTTCTTAAATACGACACAGCATATGGCAAGGCTGATTTTGATGTGGAGGTTGTTGGTGGCGAGGAACCCGGCTTTATTGTAGGTGGCGAGAAGGTGGCGCTCATTCAAGAAAAAGATGGAGCCTTACTTCCGTGGGCGAAATACAATATTGATATCGTCGTGGAGTCAACCGGTTTTTACACGAGCTACGAAAAATCCAAAGTACATCTTGATGCTGGAGCAAAGCGTGTTGTCATCACCGCTCCAGTGAAAGGCGAAGAAGTGGCTGGTATCACGGGAGCAACCGTGCTTATGGGAATCAACGACGAAAA
>CAYHML010000058.1:0-4313 GCA_964357675.1 uncultured Candidatus Saccharibacteria bacterium
ACAAGAGTACCGAATACACCGAACGTCAACTGCTAGAGACCACCAATTTCCTGAAACGGAATAATTTTGTCCATACATTTGAGCATTGCGTCTTCCTTCATCGTAAGCATCCCCTTCTTTCGTGCAGCCTCCCACAAACGTGGCTCCGTAGGTTCCGCCAAGATGAGCCGTTCTATTTCCTTATCCACGGGGAACATTTCAAATACGGCAACACGTCCGCGCATACCTGTGGAGGATTCTTCGGTCGGCTTTGCTTCGTAGAACGGTCGATCAACATTGATTTCACTCTTAAAGGAGGCGGGGAGATCCGCAAATTGTTTTTCAACCATAATTTTCATTGCGTCACTATCCTCGAGCATACTCTCGCTCCCCGGCGCAATCGTTCTCACGAGACGTTGCGCGATAGAAAGAACAAGCGTTGGCGCAATAAGGTACGGATCAACCCCCATATCAACGAGACGTGGGATAGCACCAATAGCATTGTTGGTATGGAGTGTTGAGAACACCAAGTGCCCCGTAAGGGCAGCCTGAATAGCGAGCTGTGCGGTTTCTTTGTCACGAATTTCTCCTACCATAATAATATCGGGATCCTGACGAAGTGTAGTACGGAGTCCTGTGGCAAACGTATAGCCAATCTCAGGACGCACCTGCGATTGATTGACACCCGCAATGTTGTATTCCACGGGGTCCTCGAGTGAAATAATATTTTTTGTTTCTTTATCAAGCTCATTCAACATCGAGTACAATGTTGTGGACTTTCCAGAACCTGTCGGACCAGTAATGAGAATGATGCCGTACGGACGCGCGAGCGCAGAACGCACGAGCGCGAGGTCACGAGGGCGAAACCCTGTTTCAGCAAGCGTTCTAATTCCCTTTTGTGTATCCAAAATACGCATCACCACCTTCTCTCCGTAGTATGCAGGAAACGTAGAGACACGAAAATCAATCTTTCTGCCATCTATGCGCGCGGAAAAACGGCCGTCTTGAGGCTTTCTTTTTTCATCAAGTTTAAGGTTTGCGAGAATCTTGATGCGTGCGACTACCGAACTATGTACATTAATGGGAAGAATCAAACTTGTATACAATTCTCCGTCTACACGAAAACGCACGCGCACTTGTTCGCCCATATGCTCGATGTGTACATCTGAAGCCCCTCCCTCTGTTGCGTGACGGAGAATCACGGCGGTAATCTTTGCCACGGGGGCATCCTCAGCAACGTGTGCACGCCGTTTCTCGTCTTCGGTATCCTTGGCGCTCGGTTCACGATTGGAAACAATTTCTCCCTTTTTAACATCACTAATATCCACCTCGAGCTCGGAGAGAGCCTTTGTAACCTCGCCCGATAGACCACGATAATTTTCAAGTATCAAACGAAAATCATCTCGTGAAATAAGGTAAATTTTAAACGGCATACCTACCTTTGTCGCGATAAACTGCAAGGCATCACGTGCTTCAATGTTTTCTGGATCGAGTATTCCAATCTCCAAGATACCGTTTACGATGCCAATAGGTGCAAAATGGTAATGTGACGCGGAGTCCTCAGGGATATACTTTAAAATATCGAAGGAAACTCCCTTCCCTTTTAGATCACGAATAGGCAGATTGTAATAAATGCCTCGCCCGCGCAAAATATCCTCTTTGCTTATGCCAAGTTGAACAAGAGCATCTTCTAGTGTTGCACCTTCTTCGACACGACGAAGGACACTCGGAGCATCCTCCTTTTTCACAATACCGTGTTGTATGAGCGTATCAAGTATTATCATGCGACAATATACTAACCATAGAAAACAACGCGCAGTCTCGTACGCATTATTTACTACTCGAATTTGTTCTTCTCTCCAACTCTACCTTCCACACTGGAGGCAGAAATGGATTTTCACGTTTGATATCCTCTTTAGGGATTGCCACTGAAAAATCGTGAAGACTTTTAAATACTGACATTCCAAAAATATTTTTTGACGCGGTGATGGACAACTGTAAATCTCTAAGCTCTTTGAGAGTACTGCTAATTTCAGTCCCAACGATAAGTGCTTGATTCTCGTTGTTAGCTGAATCAATACTACCATCCACTGAAATATTTTTTTCTTTTACAAAAAACGTATACGCGACAAAGAAAACACCCGCGACAACTACGACAATAGTAATATTTACAACAAGACGTTTAATTGATGGTGTTTGCATAGTTTTATATTACAAAGAGTATGTTTCTATCTCAACAGTTGACCTATAAAGCGGGATACTTGAACCTGTTGCCTTTTTATCCTTTGAATCTTTATACTCTTCGAGTATAAGACTATTTACATTAATAAGTCCGAGACTTCTTTCTAAATCTCCCAGGAAAAGTAATGTTACGGGATATGACGCAACAAAAGAAAAACTAACCTTGCGCGACGAGAAATTTTGCGCAAGAGTATCATTTTTAGAAGATGAATTTGCATCTGCTTCATCTGAAAGCTGGCTTAACGAAAATACTTTACTCATCCCCGTTATCGCGCCTGTACCTGCTTTAGTGTTCCCTCCTGCTCCACCAGCTTGAGCGTCCAATATTTTAATCTCTCCGACAGCAATATTTCTCTGAATACCCATATATACAATGTTATTCACAAAACGAATTTCATCTATTTTCTCAGGAAGGAACGCCTCGAATCGAGCATACTCTGCCGGCGTGATGCTCTCCATACTCCTCTTTGTTTCGCGAATGATTTTTTTAACCTCATCAGCATTGGTAAGGGTTTCGTTGAGCATTGCAAGGTCAGCTTTTTTGGTATCAAGTCGCTCGTACGCAGGTCTCACGTACAAAAAGACGAAGCCAGCAGAGATGACGATGACAATCAGTGATAAAATAGGTTTAATCATAATAAATATTCATTAAAAGAAATCACCAAAACTTAATCCACGACAAATACGAAGGAAGTTCAAAATTCTTCACAAAAGAAGACCTCTCTTCTTGTCCACACACGACACTACCATCTTCCTGAAGAACACGCACCAGTGGTTTTTCACAATTTACCTCTGCGGAATTTTCTGTACGAACTTGAGGCGACGCTGACTCAGGTGCACCAGCAGGAGAACCTATGTCTGTCGTTTCTGCTTGAAGCAAGTTGTGCAGTAACGCTTGCGCAGAAGTTCCTCCTGCAATAATTTCCTTTGGAGACTCTTTAGGAGTACCTCTGCCTCCCTGATTTGCATATGCTAGATATTCTTGACTAAATGAAAGCTTGAAATTAAAACCAACGCTTCCCTTACCAGTAAGTACGATATCTTCTACTCCAAAAGAAGAGAGATCCTTGTTTTTTTGACGAAGAACATCTACCTGATACGCGAGCGATGCATAACTAGGAGCTTCTCCAGAAAGCTCTACGGTAAGTGGTTGCTTTTCGTCACTTCTCTTAAAGTTAATCTTGGTATAAAAAATATTCTTTGTAGTATTTTCAGAAAGAAAATTAAATACTGGCGTTACCGCAACATGCTGGTCGAGTAATTCGTGTACTGAATTTGCGCGTGAATTAAAAATACGTGCCTCTCGAACCTCGGGCTGATCAAAACTCTTTTGTAATTCCTGAATCTGTGTCGTAAGGCCATTCATTTTTTTATCAAGCGTATTACTATAAAATACAAAGAATACATACGCGGATACGCTTCCAAAAAAAATAATTACCGCGAGTACGGCAATGAGGCTCGTAGGACGGCGACGTACCGCAAACGCATCATTGTGCGCGAGAGGGCTTTTTGGAATGAAGGAAATTTTAGATGTGTCACTATTCATACATTTAGATATATTGTATCGTACTATTTTTACAAAGTAAACAATCAAACTCTTTACTGCAAATATTCACTGCCTGTTTTTTTAAAAATTAAGCAAATTCCTACAAAAAAATCCTAACCTTCCTCGATCCCCTTAAGAGCCGAACCAAGAGCGGCGGCAAAATTTGGACTCAGTTCTTTAATAACAGGGGCAAGAAATGCTGGCGCATCGACACGTGCAAACGGATCACCGAGCGCAACAGAGATATTAGGGAACTTTTTCAAAATAATATCAATCAACCCCTTAAGGTTTGCACCACCTCCTACCAAAATAATTTTTGAAATCCTTATTTTGTATTTATTTTCATAGTTATCCATGAAGTGACCAGCTTCGTTGGTAATACCCGCCAAAATAAGCTCGCTCACCGCAAATACATCGCGCCCCTCTTCATCACCATCCATACCCGTGCGACATTTAATTTTCTCCGCATCAGCAATGGAAACTTTTAATGATTTCGAGACCGCGAGCGTAATATCTTGCCCTCCCGTAGATACCACGTGGGATGCAC
>CAYHML010000059.1:0-4291 GCA_964357675.1 uncultured Candidatus Saccharibacteria bacterium
GTATAATTTTTTCAATTTCCTTATCACTATAAAACTCGAGACGAAATGTACCACCGGAAAAACGTGAACGAAGAGGTGAAGAGAGAAGTGCGATGCGTGTGGTTGCCGCAATGAGGGTAAATGGCGGAAGGTCGAGCTGAATCGTGCGCGCGCTGGGCCCTTTGCCGATAATAATATCGAGCACACCCGATTCCATTGCAGGGTAAAGTACCTCCTCAATCATTTTATTCAAGCGATGAATTTCATCGATGAATAGTACGTCACCAGGGGAAAGATTGGTAAGCACTGATGCTAGATCACCCACTCTTTCGATAGCAGGACCTGAGGTTGACTTGACTTGACAGCCCATTTCATTTGCGATAAGATGCGCCAATGTCGTTTTACCGAGGCCGGGGGGTCCGTAAAACAAAATATGTTCAGGTGGGTGGGCACGTTCTTTTGCCGCTTGAAGCAATATTTTAAGGTTCTTTTTGATCGTTTCCTGCCCCACATAGTCGTCAAAACGATTCGGGCGCAAGGTTTGGTCCAAAAAAGAGAAGTCTCTGCTAATCCCTTTATTATCAAGGGTTTCGTCGGAATTTTGCGGTGAATTTGAGGGGGTGCTTGACATAAAAATAGTTTTGTGCTACACTAGCTTTAGGTTGAACGTTTAAAGATCCTATACATAAGCCTCTTGCAGTTGGATCCTTCGGGATTTACATGGTCGCGGACGAGGACATTTTGGTACTTTGCTTTATGTAAAGAGCGCTGAAATCATCCTTAGATCGTCTCCTCACTCGGTTCCTTGTTGTTCCGAGAACAGTCTGGGGTTTATGTGTGGGATTTTTTTGTGCCTGCCTGGCCCAACCTAAATGAGCTACATTCTCATTCTATCGGGTTTTAGGAATAAAAACAAAACTGTTTTCTTTAAGTGTGACCTTCTATAGGCCTTATCGTATAAGCCTCATTCCATCCAAGGTCCGACCTTGGATTAGTGGGTGAGGTCTACCACACGCAGAACTTCGTCAAACGACGTAATACCGTTCATAATCTTCTCGATACCATCCTCACGCATATTGAGAATTCCTTGTTTCTTTGCCACTTCACTAATCTCGCGTTCGCTCGGGATTGTATCAAGGAGTGCCTCGATTTCTGGGGTCATTAACACTGCTTCGAAAATACCGACACGCCCTTTGAATCCGCTGTTATTACATACACTACATCCGGCAGAACGCCAAATATGCTCTGTTTGAATGGTGGTGCCGTTTTTTTCTTTAATACGGAGAGCCACTTCGTCGATAATTTTTTTCTCGCGTTCGTTTGGCGTATCTTTCTTCTTGCATTCTGTGCAAAGTTTGCGTGCAAGGCGTTGTGCAAGGGCGACGGTGAGCGATGAACCAATAATTTTCGGGGTAACGCCAATATCAATAAGACGAGGAATGGCACCTGCTGCGGTGTTGGTGTGAAGTGTCGAAAAGACCATATGGCCGGTAAGTGCAGCATTGATGGCAACTTTTGCCGTTTCGCCGTCACGGATTTCACCAATCATAATAACATCAGGATCTTGGCGCATTGCCGAACGAAGTCCTTCGAGGAAGGTGTATCCTTTTTCAGATTCAACTTGTGTTTGAGAAACGCCCTGCATATGGTACTCAATAGGATCCTCAATTGTCATCATTTTGATTTCAGGCGAGAATATTTTCTTCAAAAAGGCATACAAGGTCGTGGTTTTTCCTGAGCCTGTAGGGCCAGTGTTCAAAATCATCCCGTGGGGCTTTGCGATTTCGTTCTCCATAATAGTGAGGAGTTGACTGCTCATACCAAGGTCTTCAAGGGTAACATTAAGGGAAAGAGGGTTCAAAATACGCATCACGATGCCCTCACCGTACGCGCTCGGAATGACCGAAACACGGATTTCAATATTAAGCCCTGCGATTTTAATGGTAAAACGTCCGTCTTGGCTTTCGGTACCGACATTGAGTTTGAGTCCCGACATAAGCTTTAAGCGTGAATTGAAAAGACGATACGAGCTATGAGGGAGCGTGCCTACTTCGTGGAGAACGCCATCAACACGATAGCGAATATGAATAACGTCTTCCGCAGGCTCGATATGGATATCTGAAGCGTGAATACCAATTGATCCCGCAAGAATTATATTGAAAACCCTTGAAATATAGCGAGCGTCTTTATTAACAAACGTTTCTTTGAGTGAAGTGACCACATCTTCGATGGTTTTAAAACGCTCAATGAGCGCATCAAGATTTTCTTCAGAAACATCTACGACGCCCACTTCACTTTTGGTGGCGCCAGAGATTTCTTGATAGCGTTCCCACACCTTTTCGAGGCTTGCGTGTGAAGCGAGAAATACTTCTATTGAATATCCGCGTTCTGCAAGGTCAGTAATGACTTCCTGTGTTTCTTTTTGGGTGGGAGTATACACTACGACCTGAAGTTTCTTGCCTTCGAGATTAAAGAGTCCAATATTTGCCGTGCGCGCTGTTTCTTCTTTGATGAGACCGACTGCAGAGATATCGATCGTGGTAGCAGAAAGGTTGATGTAGGAGAGTTGGTGCTTTTGCGCCATTATTTGTTGAAACTCCTCCTCTTCTTGTTTGCGGAGCTCAGCAATTTTTTCATCTTTGGTAGTATCGGAGGCGAATTTGAACATAAGTAAGACGATATAACTCTTGATATTGTACGTTTTTTGAAGAGAGAATACTACTTGACAAATTCTGTTGGTTTGTTATAATGTACATAGAAGGTAGTTCTCAAAAAAAATAACCCCACAAAGTGAAAAACCTTTGTGGAAAGGAGGCCTTATGAAGAAATTCTTATTGGCAATGTTCGTTCTGGCGCCCCTTGTTGTAGGGTGTGCGAGTACAAAAGAAATAACTGTTCGTAGTTCTCTGGCCCCTCCGGGAGCGGTTGCTGTTGCACCTACGACAACCGTCGTGGTGCCACAGCAATACCGGGCAACCTCTCCTGTTCCTGTTGTTGAGGTGGATCCTCTCGTACTTCAGGCACGTGCAATCGCTCTTCAGGAAATTAAGGACAGGGAGATTTGGAAGGCTGCCTGCTATGAGTACCGGCGTATCAACAAATTCAGGGACTACGATGATTGCAGGGCTCTTTTTGGTGATGAGCCCGGTATCGACCATAGTTACCACTACGGTCGTAGTCTCGGAGGGAGTGTCATGGGAAACTCCCGTGGGATTATATGGAAATGATCCCACATTTATCACACAGAGCAGGAATCTCCGGATTCCTGCTCTGTTTTTCTTTGACAATAGTCATTTTCAAGAGTATATTCATTGTTGGATTTCGTCGACAACAACATACCACAATAAAACGTAGGGGGTATATCAATGCAGGGGTACAAGAAAAGAAGCGTTGCCCCACTAAACGGGGCGCTTCAGGAAGGCGTTGTGAAAGATGGGCGCTATGAAATCTTCATTCAGAGTAGTGGCATCGCAGGGAAGGACTGGGCTGAGGTTCTTAAAAAGAAAGGTTTCCCTGTGGAGCCAAGTGCGCGGGGTGTGCTTTGTTCTCCTGGTTTCAAAATATCATCAGGAGAGAGGAACATAATTGTGATTTTCAACTTCAGCGCCTTCCAGGAGGCTATCAAGGAGCCTGATTTTAAAAAAAACTACGCTCCACCGACCGCCGAAATGGCTTGTTACCTTCGCTACAAGCTTAAAGGTCCAGAGCTGAAGGCCTTAATGATTGAAAGGCTTGCGGTCACCCATGAGCCTATCGTTATCGATGGTATCTCGCGGGTGCTTGTTATCCGTCATAATGATCTCATTAAAGGCTTCACATCTTTGTCTGTCAGGGGAGGCAACAAGCTCCACGGCGTTGATGGATACGCCTATGTAAAAAAAAGGTAAAAAAGCCTTGTAAAACAACCCCTTCTGGTTCGCCAGAAGGGGTTTTCTATTATCCTTACGCCACAACGTTCAAATTTTCCAAGGGGTACCCTTGGAAAGTAGGTTTTGGCTTGACAAATATATCAAAATATGCTAACATATATACATATGAACAATAATATTTTACCCATCATTAAATACGGTTCTATTATCGTTTTGGGTCTCTTTTCGTTTACGTATACAGCATTTGCTGTGGGTTTGGTATTAACGCCTGCAACGGTAACGTCTGTTTCAGAGACCTCGGCGGATCTTATGGCTCGCGTAACAAGTGAAGGATGGGCGTATCCTACTGTGTGGTTTGAATGGGGTGAAACTCAGGCACTTGAAAAGCCAGTAGCAGGAATGACGACTATTCCATCGGCAGGAAACTTCTATGCACGTTTGAG
>CAYHML010000060.1:0-4273 GCA_964357675.1 uncultured Candidatus Saccharibacteria bacterium
TTTTTACAGCGCGCCAGCGCGCGCGGGATATTTCCGAAGAAGTATCAAATTGTGCCCTCGGCAGGAATCGAACCTGCATTAACGGCTTAGAAGTCCGCAGTTCTATCCATTGAACTACGAGGACATATATGACAACGCACCAAACACAACTTACACCGAAATGCTACTTTTCGCAACATCCTTTAGAATTCTCCCTATTGCGAGGGGTCAACTGCGACCAATGGCTCAGTTTTCAATTTTTCAAAAATCGCATCTTGTTGATCAAAAATACTCAGGATACGCTCAAAATTTTCCTTATTGAACGCAACAGGTTTCTCTTCTTTTGTAGTAGCAACAAAAAGACTATCGTCATTTACCCTCATAAACAAATACCCATGAAATACGAGCGAAATAACAAACACAAGTGCAAACACTAATACAACAATACGCCAGTCGCGCGAAGGGGATGCTTCCCTTTTTTCCCTATCAACCCCTTGCGAGGCAAGGAGTTTTTTAAATTCGTTGTTCCAATTTTTATTTACCATATTATTCTTTTATAAAATTAAGTGCAGAAATAGTAGCATTGAGTTCCCACTGTGATGCTCTATTCACGGGTGCCGACGCTCCTTGGTTGTTGTCTACACGTACAAGACGTAGTGTTGAAACATCGAACCGTGCAGGAAAATTTTCTAGCAATTCCTCGGCGCGCATTACGCTTGCAAACGTCCCTTCTGCTTTAATGCGAAAATTCAATACCGGCTTTTTGCGAAAATCTATCCCAGGTTCGAGTGATTCTATAGAAAGTGTCGTCCCCGACTGTGCGCCAAGTGCTTCAATTTGCCGTGCAAAAAATGCAACGTCATGCTCTTTTATAAACCGCGCATCGACTCTCTGTCGCCCGAGCTCTGATTCCTTAAGAAATGTGAGGGTACGCGACAGTGTTCCTTGCGCATTATCGAAATTATCGGCACGAGACAAAACCTCATTAGCACCTTCTATTTCCCCCTTCATAGAATAAAAAAGGAATCCATATCCTCCAATAACGACAGCAAAAATAACGACAGCGCCAAGGAGAAGGAGTATGTTGTTCTTAATTTCATTCATAATTATTTATTTTTCTTTTGAATCAACTGATGTTCAAGAACCAACGAAAAACTAATGTCGGTACTCTTTACATAACTTGAGAGGGGGAGTTCAACTTTTGTGAAAAAAGAATCTTTTTTTAGCACCTCCACAAACTGCGCGAGGTTATCTCGGTGTGCTGATTTCCCCGTAACCACAAAACGTTCTCGATCAGCAGTTTTTTCATAAAGTATTCCCTGAACTTTAATAGTGGAGTCCTTGATTTCCAAAATTTTGCTGATCGTTTGAGACGGAGGAATTATTGCCGAAGGAGTCTTCGTATCTACAGAAAAAGGTTCTAATTTTTTATTGAGCTCTTTAATACTGAGCTCAGTTTCATTTTCTATGCGCGCGCGTTCCTCTGCTGACATACCCGTAGTATTCTCAATACGTGTTTCTGCAATACTCATTTTAGAGCGCGCCATAATATACGATGGCATCAAAAGCGCGAGGTTTGCGATCATCAAAAAAACAGCGACGTATGCCCCCGTCGTACCAAGACGAAGGAGGTATCTTTTACGATTCTTTTTCTTTTCCTCTGGAGGGATCAGGTTCACTCCCTCTACGCATGGCGAACGTAGTGCGAGCCCTATCGCCGTTGCATAGCGAAGAGAATCACTAAAATTTATTTTAGGAATTCCCGCATCAAGAGAACGTGTATTCACAAACACATTTGCGACCTCTACGGAAACACCGAAATGTTCTGCAAAAAATTCTGCAATCCCCGGCAAATTTGCATCTCCTCCACACAGGTAAATCTTTTCAATAGGTGGGCGTTTTTTCCCAAAAGTATCAACGTGTGTCTGCCAATACATAAAATTCCTGTTGATCTCGTCTCGCAAAACACCCACGAGTGACATAAAGGCGAGTGATAGCTCACTGTTTGCAACCATACTTACCAACCCCTTTTCCCTTTTTACCTTTTCTGCCTCATCAAATGGGACACCCATTTGCTTCATGATAACTTCCGTAAGAGACGCACCACCAATTGAAATAGTTGAGGTGTATTGCACAAACCCTCCCGAGGCAATAGTTATTCCGGTGCGTGTTTTCCCAAGGTCAATAATCATTGAAGGACGCATGTCGCTTGCAGGCACGACAGAACGCGCGAGTGCGTGCGCCTCGATCTCAAACGCAAGGGGGACAATCCCCGCATCAGAAAAAATAGTTAGATATCCATCAGTCAAAGCACGGGGGAATACTGAGACATTCACCAGTATGGTTGTTTCAGTTTCTTTGATAATACGGTAATCAAAAAGTGCCTCCGTGGCCTTGAGTGGCACATGCTCCTCGAGCACGAGCTCGAGTGCACCTCTAATCTCGTCTCTTTTCATCTGTGCTATTTCAAGATCAAAGAGATATGCCTTTTCTTCAGGAAGTGACACCACCACAAACTTAAGGTCGTATTGCTTTTTTAATTCAATAAGGATCGCACGTAATTCTGCCGGTTTTTTTACCTCACCAGATTCAATAATTCCACGCGGAATAGCGCGCTCACCGAAACGACCAATTTCAAATTCGTCTCTGCGATTAACCAGCTCTACAAAACGCATCGACACGTCAGAGATGTCTAGTCCTACTGCCGGTTGTTCTAAGTAGTCTGGAGGAGGAAAAAATTGTGAAAATTTACTTCGCATTACTGTTGTATAGTATAGCAAGAATCGCGAGCACTGCTAATACTCACGTGCAATTTCTATATTATAAAAATGTATACACAACGAACGCAAGCAAGAGCGTGAGGATGATCGTTATAATATTGAAATAACGATACAACACGTCGGCAAATTGTTTTCCAAAAAAACGCATCACGATAGCAACCAAAAAGAAACGTCCGCCACGACCAAGAATTGACGCAATAATAAACGTGAAAATATTGATGTTAAAAAGTCCTGCTGCAATCGTAAACACTTTGTAGGGAATCGGCGTGAACGCAGCGGTAAAAATTGCAAAAAACGCATTCTCGGAAAAGAGTTTTTGTACCACGAGCATCTGTTCCTCGAGATGGTATACATCAACCATCCATACACCAACTGTTTTAAAAAAGAAAAACCCGATTGCGTAGCCAAACATACCCCCGAGAACCGAACCTAGTGTGGTGAGCCCTGCATAAAAAAATGCTTTGACACGCTCCCCTGTCATCAAAATAGCAACGAGAAACACGTCTGGCGGTATGGGGAAAAAAGATGATTCGGAAAACGCAATACCAAAGAGCCACCATTTTGCATTTTTTCCCCCTGCGCGCTGTACCGTCCAGTCACGAAGCCAGTCTTTAAATGTTTGTATCTTTTGACGCATAGTTTTATAACTACTGTACGTTCGTCCCCACAGGTATTTCACGTGAAGGTTCTATGGTCGTCAGAAAACCTTCTCCAACAGCATAGAGCACCATCCCCTGACTTTCAATACCACGAATAGTGCGTGGGGGGAGGTTCGCGAGCACCGGAACTTGTTTTCCCACGAGAACTGTAGGATCTGGATAATATTCTGCAATACCAGAAAGAATTTGCCGTGGATTCTCTTCTCCAATATTAATCATCAATTTCAAAAGCCGATCTGCCTCCGGCACTTTTTCTGCTAATAAAATTGTTCCAATTTTTATTTCTGCTTTCTTAAATTCATCAAAAGTAATCATATCTTTACGTATAATTTATATAAAATTTATTTTAGTGAGAAAACTATTCTAACGTTTTCATTATTGATGTACTGTTTTTTCTGTCCAAGTAACTTTGTAATATAATTGCCGCTGCAGAGTCATCCACGCGCTCTTTTTCTTGTTGAAAAAAACGTGCTTGCTGAGTTGTGAGAAATTCACGCTCAGTAATAATTGGCACTACAACCCGTGTGCGGAGCTCCGCAATAAATTGCTCAATCTCTTTCATAACGGCATTCGGATTGCCTTTATAATCTACTGACTCTCCAACAATAATAGTTTCTATTGATTCACGACGACAAATATCCTCAATTTTCTCCAGTAATACTTTATTATTATCCAAAATCGCATACGGGAACGCAAGGGTGCCACCTTCATCTGACACCGCAATTCCCACCCTTTTTGTTCCATAATCCACACCAAGATATCGCATTTGAGTAGTATACCACGAAGCATCAACCATTATGTTTTGGGGTGGCTACAGGTCTCGGTCACAGATATTTTGCTCGTCGTCACTCGCAA
>CAYHML010000061.1:0-4238 GCA_964357675.1 uncultured Candidatus Saccharibacteria bacterium
CAACGATCACCTTGATAAACTTTTTGGAGATAAAGGCTTTCTTGGTTTCGGAAAAACAAAAGGTATAGATTCTCGACATTGGACTGACCCCGTTAACGGATTTTCAACAAAAACCATCAATGAAATCCGTAACCACCGAAATGAAAGTGACCATACATCAACGGAACTCTGGGGGGTTGCAAATGAACAAGAAAGAACTAAAATGCATGAATACATTCTTCAGGCAACCAATCAAACAGGAGTAACTCCTAACCCCGATGAAAAGATAATTGACTATATAAAACGAGTATTAGAGATAACCGCACATAACAACAATGGACAGCAATAAACTTCGTGAACTATTAATACAAGAAATGGACATCGGCACGTTGTCCGAGGAAGCACAGAATGATATTCTTTCCAAGGTAGGAGAAACTGTTCTTACCACACTTACCACCTCTATTTTTGAGAAACTCTCAGAAAATGCACGTAACGAATTTGAAAAAGTAAGCGTTACGGGAGACGATACCCTGATTCAAGAATTTCTGGATACCAATGTCCCCGACCTTAGCACCCTTGTCAAAGAAGCCATCAGAAAAGCACTTGATGCCTACAAAGAGCAGGCAATAAGACAAATACTTAAAGGAGACTCTCTTGAAGAACAAGCACATACATAACATGAAGCACTTAGAACATCTCAACGCAATGCAACGCGAAGCGGCCGTCCACAAGGACGGCCCTCTTCTTATTATTGCGGGCGCAGGAACCGGCAAAACAAGCACGCTCACTCATCGTATTCTCAATCTTATCAAAGAAGGAGTGTCTCCGAGCGAAATTCTCGCAATCACCTTTACCAACAAAGCTGCAAAAGAAATGGGGGCACGCGTTGCAAACCTTCTAGAAAAATACGGCTTCGCAACAGGGCTTCGCTATGATGACGCACGTCCGTGGATTGGCACCTTTCATTCACTCGGCGTATATATTCTTCGTGCACACGCACATATATTTGGACTCACCAAGCATTTCACGATTCTTGATAAAAGTGGCGCGAGCTCCCTTATGAAAGAAGCGGTGAAGGCGGAAGGGTTGGACCCTAAACTATTTTCTCCCGATCGTATTGGGAATGTCATATCACGTCAAAAAGGCAACCTTATGACGATAGAAAAATATCGTACAGAAGCAGGAAATTCTTATTTTCCTGCTATTGTCGCGGGGGTATGGGGAAGATATGAAGAATATCTCAGGCGTGAGAAGGCACTTGATTTCGATGACCTTATTTTAAAAACAGCTATCCTTCTCCGTGACAATGCAGAAATTCGCGCTTCATACCTAAGAAGATGGCGCTATATTCATATCGACGAATACCAAGACACTAACGGCGCACAGTACGAGCTTGCACGCTTGCTTACCGGTGCCACCAAGAATATTTGCGTGGTAGGTGATGCCGACCAAAACGTTTACTCATGGCGCGGGGCAAACATTCAAAACATTTTAAATTTTGAACAAGATTACGAAGGCGCACAAACAATCCTTCTTGAAGAAAATTATCGCTCCACGCAAACAATCCTTACGGCAGCGAATGACATTATTAAAAAAAATACCGTACGAAAAGAGAAGAACCTTTACACAAAAAATAGCACGGGAGAAAAAATAGGGATCATTGAGACATACGACGAAGGAGGCGAAGCACGCGCGCTAGGACAAAAAATTAAAGACCTACGGAGAGAAGGGGTGCAACCAGAAGATATTGCGATTCTCTATCGTGCGAACTTTCAGTCACGCGCGCTCGAGGAGGCATTTCTCCTGATGGATGTTCCCTATCAAGTACTTGGGGTACGGTTCTTTGAACGTAAAGAAGTTAAGGATATTCTCTCATTTATTCGCGCAGGCCTTAATCCAGACAGTCTCTCAGACATCAAGCGCATCATCGACGTACCACCGCGCGGTATTGGAAAAACAACGCTTGCAAAAATGTTTGCAAAAGACGAAGCGTCCCTTCCCCCAGCAGGACAAAAACGTGTTGCAGAATTCTGGAAACTACTTTCTGATATTAAAGAGTATGCCCTACAAGAAAAAACTTCTAACCTCATTAAATTTGTTTCAGAAAAAACAGGCATCGAAGCGTCCCTCAAAACTGGTCACGAGGATGACAATGAACGTCTTGAAAACATTCACGAGCTCGTCACCCTTGCAACCAAATACGATATCCTCCCACCTGACGAAGCAGTGGAGAAACTTTTAGGCGACGCCGCGCTCGCGAGCGACCAAGATTCACTCATCAAGGATGAGTCTGCGGTAAAATTAATGACTGTGCACGCATCAAAAGGTCTTGAATTCCCGTATGTTTTTGTCACCGGACTTGAACACGACCTTTTCCCTCATCGTCGTATGGGAGAAAAAGCGGTATCAAAAGAGGATGAGGAAGAGGAGCGTCGCCTCTTTTATGTTGCGGTAACACGCGCCAAGAAAAAATTGTTTCTTTCTCACGCTGCTGTACGCACTATTTTTGGTGAACGAAGAATGAATACTCCTTCAGAATTCCTCTCAGATATCAGTAGTGAGTGCGTTGAACACGAACATATAACGAGTACAAAAAAAGGTGGTGACGACGAGCCGATAATTCGTATTGATTGGTAAATTGTGCGTGCTGTGATAGTGTTTACTACAATACATTCTATGCGCGCGAAAAAATCACTTGGGCAGAATTTTCTCAATTCGAAAACTATTGCACACGAAATTGTGCGCTCGGCGGAGCTCTCCCCTTCAGATGTCGTGCTTGAAATTGGACCCGGAAAAGGGTTTTTAACTGCCGAAATCCTCAAGACAGGAGCTCATATTTTTGCAATCGAAAAAGATGATCGACTTATACCATTTTTACGGGAAAAATTTGCTGAAGAAATAACAAAAGGTGCACTTACGCTCATTCATGATGACGTTACCAATTTTGACCCACACGCATATGGATTAACAAACGGCACTTATAAACTTATTGCCAATATCCCCTATTATCTCACCGGATACATCATCCGTACATTTCTTGAAACGCCACATAAACCAGAGAGAATGATTTTGATGATTCAAAAGGAAGTGGCAGACCGTATTGTTGCACGCGACAAGAAAGAAAGTATTCTCTCTATTGCAGTCAAAGCATACGGCACGCCCCGTATCGTCAAAAAAGTTCCGGCGCGCTACTTTACCCCCGCCCCCAATGTCGACTCTGCAGTACTTGCAATTGAGCATATTTCAAATACGCATTTCACAGACAAGCAGTCGGAGAAACTTTTTTTTGATATCGTAAAAGCAGGTTTTGCCCACAAGCGAAAACAACTTGCGGGTAATCTCAAAGAGCTATTTGGAGATAAGACCTCGACACTTCTAACGCAAACAGGAATCAGCTCGCACGCACGCGCAGAAGATATTACCCTTAAAGAGTGGCTTGTTTGCGCAGAAAAAGCGTACGAACTGTTTCATAAATAAAAAAACCTATCAATCTGTTGATAGGTTTTTATTTATCCAGCGCATCGGCTCGTGCTTTCTCACGAAGGGCGTCAAGCTCCTGAGAATCCTTCTGAGCGGAAGGGGAAAGAACGGGGGCAAAAATTGCACGCAACGACTCTTTCGCTTTTTGCGCTATGAGATAATCGCGATATTCAAAATACTTAAAAACAAAGAACACACCAATAACAAGGTTGAGTACAATAAGGACAAAGATCACGAGCTTTTTTTTATTCATAATAAGTAGTGTGCACTCGGTCACAAACACACCTTAATTGCTTGCAGGTACGCGTGTTTGCGCCTGCGCGCGAAGTGCATCAAGATCCAACAATTGCTGTTGCTGTACTTTTGGTGACACGGTCGTCGTTTTCTTCTGCGAAGCTTTTTTACGAGCAGAATCGAGCGCCTTCTGTTGGCTTACGATAGTTGATGTCGCAAGTGGTGTTGACGACGCTTGATATGCGATACGGAGAGCACTGAGCACCCTTACTTCAGCGCGTGCCTCAGGAGAAAGTGGCGGGAGAGGAGATGTGGGTGGCTTAACCACCTTTACGATATTATGCATCGCTTTATATTCACGATATTCAAGATACTTCGTGGTAAAAAGAGTACCGATAGCACCATTAACGAAAACGAGGAGTGCAAGGATGATATACGTCCTATTCATAGGAAAAATTATACCATAGTTATATTTTAAAGAGCAATGTTGTGCACTGGGTCAGTGTACACTTGACACTAGACGAGCCCCTTGAAAACAATGAATA
>CAYHML010000062.1:0-4233 GCA_964357675.1 uncultured Candidatus Saccharibacteria bacterium
GTGCTAAAATACCGATATGGCACTATCTTTTGAAGAACGGTATGCAAAACTAAACGACGCGCAAAAACGCGCCGTAGATACAACTGAAGGGCCAGTTTTGGTGGTTGCAGGGCCCGGATCGGGTAAAACGGAGCTTTTATCGCTTCGTGTAGGCAACATCCTTCGCCAAGGTCAGGTATCGCCTCACAATATTCTCTGCCTCACCTTCACCGATAATGGCGCAATGAATATGCGCGAGCGTTTGGTTGCACTCATTGGGCAAGACGCCTATCGCGTCGGCATTTTTACCTTTCACGCATTTTGTAACCATATCATCGCGCGCTACCCGGAATATTTTTGGAAAGCAACACATTTTACGCAAGCAAACGATATTGCACGTGCAGAAATACTTACTGAACTTTTCGCGTCACTCCCACACAATCATCCTCTCGGAAGTTTTCATCCAGAAAAAGGTTTTGTCTTCCTCAAGGACGTTGCCGACCGTATCAAACATATTAAAAGTTTCGGTCTCACTGCCGATGAATATCTTGGGGTTATCCAAGAGCTTCCTAAAGAGTACGATGCAATCAATACGATTCTCGCAGAATGGCCTGACCGTATGTCAATCAAAAAGTTGGACGAGATTGAACGTATTGTTACAAATCTTGAAGCACTCAAGGGTACCACATCAATTTACCTCGTAAAGACACTCAAGCAGGCGCTTACTGATGCTGAGGCACTCGGAAAAACTGAACCTCTCGCCGTATGGAAAAAGGACCACACTGAAAAGGGTGATGGTGTACGCATTCTCAAGGACGCGCATAATCAAGAAAAAATATTTGCCGTCGCAGAACTCTACCAACGTTACAGCAAGGCAATGTATGAACGCGCGCTCTACGACTATGACGATATGATTATTGAGGTAGCTCACGCGCTCCGCGATAACCCCATACTTCGCAACACACTCGAGGAGCAGTATCAATATATTATGATCGACGAGTTTCAAGATACGAACGAAGCACAGATGTCGCTCGTAAAAGAAATTACGCAAAGCCCACTCCATGAAGGGCGCCCCAATGTATGCGTGGTAGGGGATGATGACCAAGCTATTTACAAGTTTCAGGGCGCCGAAATTTCGCATCTCATTAACTTTAGAGATACCACCTACGCCAATGTGCAAACCATTGTGTTAGATAAAAACTATCGTTCAACGGCGCCTATTCTTACCCTTGCACGTACGCTCATTACGCAAGGAAAAGGACGTCTTGAAAACAAATACGAAGATATTTCAAAATTACTTTCGTCTGAGAATAAAACACTCCCTGAAGGAACGATCACGATACATCAAACAGAATCCGATGTTCAAGAATATGCAGGTGTCGCACGTGCCGTACGTGCGACGATAGACAACGGCACGGAACCAAACGATATTGCCATTCTTGCGCGCGGACATCGTGAACTCCAAGCAATTTTACCGTACCTCGATCGAGAAAATATTCCCTACGAATACATCAAGAAAGCAAATGTGTTTGATGAACCCCACGTAAAAATACTCATTGACGTCTGTGCGTATATTTCCTCCGTGATGCGCCATGAAGCAACCGCGGACTATGTATTACCACGCCTTCTTGCACATCCTTGTTTCCAAATAGACCGCCTCGGGCTTTTTAAGCTTGCCGTAGAATCAAAAGAAAAACATACGAGCTGGACAGAGACTATTATGACCGTAGACGAACCTCATATTAAAAAAATAGGGACACTTCTTGCCGAGCTCGCCATAGAAGGGGAAACGACACCTCTCGAGCACACCCTAGAGGCTTTTATGGAAAAAAGTGGCTTCAAAGAATTTTATTTCTCGCGTGAATCCATCAAGAAAAGTCCCACAACATATGTGTCGTTCCTTGCAAGTCTAAAAACATTTATCGAGGCATTACGTGAATGGAAAGAAGGAGAGATTCTCCTTGCTTCTGATGTCGCGCCGTTTGTGCAAATGCATATCGAACACAACATTCCGCTCATAAGTGAATCTCCATTTATGAAGAACGAGCACTCGGTACAGCTTATGAGTGCGCATGCTTCAAAGGGGCTCGAGTTCGGAACGGTCTTCATTATTTCGGCACACGACGATCTGTGGACACGTTCACCACGTACAAACATCGCGCCACTGCCATCTCCACTTCTACCACTTATGCAACCGGCTGGTGATACTGAGGATGATTTTATTCGTTTGCTGTATGTTGCTATTACGCGCGCAAAGCACACGCTCCACATTTCAAGTCATGACACCCAGGTGCGTTATCTTTCAAATGTTCCGAACGAAAACACCGCATCACACGGCACAGCATTTCAACCTCTTTCGGAAACAAGTGTCGAAGCTCACGAAAACGCCCTCGCACTCTACAAGGCGCCCTACAAGGAAGATGAGTGGGCACTCCTTAAACGACTTGTAAAAGACTACCGTATGCCCGTCACACACCTGAATAATTTTACTAATACCACCAAAGGTGGCCCGCTTCTCTTTATTGAACAAAATCTTCTCCGGTTTCCTCAACCGATGAACTCGGCAGGTGTGTATGGCACCGCAATGCATAAAGCAATAGAGGAACGTATTATGTATCCAAAATACCACGAAGGCGAAGAGGCTTCACTCGCGCACCTCGTTGCGGTATTGCAAAAGGAAGTCAAGCGAGGACGGCTTCCTCGCACCGAAGAATTGCGTCAGACTGAACGTGGAGAAAAAACACTTGCGCATTTCTACCGATCAACAAAAGATTATTTCTTGCCGGACGACAAAATTGAAGTAGATATGAAAAATGAGGGAATCATTATTGACGGTGCGCACCTCACGGGGAAGCTCGACTTCTTACGACTTCGTAATGGCGCATACGAGATCATTGACTTCAAGACAGGGAAGTCATTTACTGCATGGGATGAGGCTAAGAGCGACGACGATAAAATTAAATTGCATAAATACCGTCAACAACTTATCACCTATAAAATTCTTCTTGAAAATTCTATTCATTTCAAAGAGTACCCCATTCACAAAAGTGCTCTCTGGTTTGTAGAAGAAGAGCCAATTGTAGAACTCGAGCTTGATGCAGATGATGAGGAAATTGAGCGCACAAAAAAACTCATCTCCGCCGTATACAAAAAAATTGTTACCTTAGATTTCCCCGACATAACCCCGTATGGAACAACCTACAAAGGTCTCCTCCAATTTGAAGAGGATTTGATAGAACACAAAATTTAATGCGTCGAACACGTAGTCAAAAAATTGAAGAATTTAAAACACTGATTTGGAATTTTTATCACAAAGAGGGGAGACATAACTTGCCATGGCGGAAAACAAAGGACCCTTACAAAATACTTGTTTCTGAAGTGATGCTCCAGCAAACACAGGTAGCGCGCGTAGCAGAAAAATATCCTCTTTTTTTAAAAACATTTCCGACAATCAGCGCCCTTGCCGATGCACCTCTCGCACAGGTACTCATAGTCTGGCAGGGAATGGGTTACAATCGACGTGCACTCGCCCTTCATCGTCTCGCAAAAGAAATCGTCACAGCGCACAAAGGAGAAATCCCTCATACACGCACAGAGCTTGAAGCTTTGACAGGGATCGGTCCGTACACCGCAGGTGCCATTCGTGCATTTGCCTTCAATGAGCCCGAAGTATTTATTGAGACAAATATTCGTCGCGTGTTCATTCATCACTTCTTTCCTCGCACATTATCAGTATCTGACAAAGAAATTTTGCCACTCGTCGAAAAAGCTCTTGATAGCAAGAATTCTCGCGAGTGGTACTTTGCGCTCATGGACTACGGTGCGCATCTCCCTAAAATAATAAAAAATCCCAACAAGAAAAGCGCACACTATGTGAAGCAGAAAAAATTTGAAGGCTCTCATCGTCAACTCCGCGGACGCGTGTTAAAATTTTTAAATACGGAAGGGAAGTGCACTTTGGCTTCATGTGCACGCGCACTCGAGATTGAACAAAAGAAACTTACAGTCGCATTGAGTGAACTCACGCGCGAAGGTTTTATAGAACATCATGGCAAAAATTATTTCATCAAAAACTCGTGAGCAAAAACGCGCAGAGGAGATTGTAGCGAGACTCAAAAAACTTTTTCCTCGCGCAACGATTGCGCTTCACTATCACAACAACTGGGAGCTACTCGTGGCAGTAATGCTCTCGGCACAATGTACCGATAAAAAGGTGAATGAGGTGACTGAAAAACTTTTTATGAAGTATCGCAC
>CAYHML010000063.1:0-4224 GCA_964357675.1 uncultured Candidatus Saccharibacteria bacterium
AAACTGAGGTTGGGAGTTCGATTCTCCCATCCCGCACAAATCACGTCACTTGGAGGTTCGACCTCCAAGTGAAGGGGCAACACGCATAACAAAAAACACCGTGTAAGCGGTGTTTTTTTGTTGAGTAACTTTATGAAATTACTTTACTGCGTCCTTGAGAGCCTTTGCTGCGCGGAACTTTGGAACCTTTGTTGCAGGAACCTGAACGGTTGCTCCTGTCTTTGGGTTACGTGCTGTGCGTGCCGCGCGGGGCTTTACTGAAAAGATACCAAGTCCTGCGATTGATACCTCGCCACCTACCTTGAGTGTCTTTACGATTGACTCAAGAATTGCGTCTACGGTTTGTTCTGCGCCGACTTTCGTTCCACCCATTTTCTCGTGAACGATATCAACGATAGCTGCTTTGTTCATATGATAATTATTTAATTAACTTCTAATATTAAACAAGGTCTGTCTCTGCTTAAGTCCCGCCCAAGATAACATATTTTTGATAGGTATCTTAGGATAGGAACTAAACAGAGCTTTCTAGGTATTCGACAACACCTTGACCGCCTGCCTAATAGTATACCCCCTATACATTTTTATGCAATAGCTACAAGCTTATTTTGGTATAGGGTAAAAATGTTGACAATATGTGTTGAATATGATCTACTTTAATTAGATTTGAGCTAAACATAAAGAGGGAGGTATGATATGCGGGGAATTGTAATTTTTTCGGTTTTGTTTTTTGGGGTCTTTGGGGTTGCTACGTACTTTCTTCTGAAAAGGCGCATCTTTAAGGCCGTTGGGTTTGGCGTTCTGAGTATCTTTCTGTTTATCATGACGCTGTCTTTTGTGGCTAATACAGAAAAAAGATCACTGAAGATCGTAGGTTGTGGGCACTACTATGAAATAGTGGCCATTATGCCAATTCCAGACAACAGGAAGACTTTAGTTTATGCGATTGATCTTAATGAGAAGAAGGAGGTAGTAGACATTCTTGACGTGTATCCCATCAAAGGGTATGGAATCGAGCAGATAGGAGAGAGAACGTTTCTTCTTCCCGAGAGTACGCGTGTAGCGTACACGAAGGGAGGAGAAACCGTCTTTATTCCTTACGACGGAAAAGCGTTTAATGCACCGCCCGATTTTACGTTAAAAAAGTAAATATTCAGTACCTTTTACCACAAAGGCCCGAACTTCACGTTCGGGCTTTTTTCTTTATCACTATATCTTTAAATCCTTACAATACAACACTCAGATCTTCCAAGGGGTACCCTTGGATTTTCGTCTTGGATGATTACCGTGCGTACTCGATTGCGCGGGATTCGCGGATGACGGCGACTTTGATTTCGCCTGGGTATTTGAGCTCTTCTTCGATGCGGGTAGCTATTTCTCGGGCAAGGTTCTTCGCTTCCATATCGGTGATTTCTTCGGGTTTTACAAAGACGCGGAGCTCGCGACCTGCTTGAATTGCATAGGATTTTTCAACAGAAGGGAAGGATTTTGCAATTGCCTCAAGGTTTTCAAGGCGTTTGATGTAATTTTCTACTGAGTCGTGGCGTGCGCCTGGGCGACCACCTGATATGGCATCTGCGGTCTGTACGATGATGGATTCAAGCGTTTCATAAGGGTGCTCTCCGTGATGTGCTTGCATTGCCTTGATAATGCGCTCGTCCACATTGAATTTTTGGAGGATACGACGCCCAATTTCCACGTGCGTTCCTTGCACTTCGTGATCGATTGCTTTACCAATGTCGTGAAGGAGCGCCCCTGCTTTTGCAACAGAGACATCGGCACCAAGTTCTTCGGCGAGCATTCCTGCGATATGCGCCATCTCAATAGAGTGCTGAAGGACGTTTTGCCCATAGCTCGTACGGAAACAAAGTCGTCCGAGAATAGCCACTACTCGTGCATCGAGGTTAATGATGCCACACTCATATACTGCTTGTTCGCCTTTTTCTTTGATAATGGTATTGACCTCTTCTCGTGCTTTTTCTACGGTCTCCTCTATTTTTGCTGGCTGAATGCGTCCATCGAGAATGAGTGTTTCTAGGGCAACGCGTGCTATTTGTCGACGAATAGGGTCAAAAGAAGAAATAAGGATAGAACCTGGCGTATCGTCTACGAGTATTTCAACTCCTGATGCACGCTCAAATGCGCGAATGTTGCGCCCTTCCTTGCCAATGATTTTTCCCTTGATTTCGTCTGAAGGGATAGGGACTGTCGTTGACATCATTTCTGATACGCTCGAGGTTGCGAGACGTTGAATGGTTGACGCGAGAATGTCTTGCGCTGTACGGGTAAGACGTTTTTCTCCATCAAGTTCAAGTTTTCTGGCGCGCGTCAAAAAATCGTCTTCATAACGTTTTTCAACACTTTTCATTATTTCCTCACGTGCATCCTCGGTGGTAAGGCTTGCTACACGTTCAAGCTCACGCACGGCGAGCTCCTTCTCCCTTTGCGTTCGTTCCTTGATATTTTTTATTTCCTCTACTTTCTCTTTGACGTGTTCTGCGTCTTTGTCTATTTCTGTTTGTCGCTTGTCGAGAAATTCTTCTTTCTTCGCAAGTCGGTCTGTCGTTTTCTTGTATTGGTCTTCAAATTCCTTTTCCTCTTTTCGTAACTCTGATTCGCGCACCTCAGCTTTCCTGTCGCTCTCCTCGGTAATCCTTTGAGCTTCTTCTTTTGCAGTAAGAAGTATCTGTTTTGTTTCAAGTTCTGCGGAACCTTTTTTGCCAATAGCAACAAAGAGTCGCAAAAAGTATCCAATGGTTACCCCGATAAGGATTGCCACTACGCCACCAAGCGTGAGTGCAATGTTGATGTTCATAACTACGTGCCCATTTCCCCTTAAAAATATTACCTCTTATTCGTTTCTGTCGTTGTATGGGTTGGGTATTTAAGTGTATCCATGCGTGCTTTAAATAACATTTTTTCGGTGTCGTGGGAGGTTAATGGTCTGGTAAAATTCCAAATTTAATGTGTAAGAAGAACACTTTTATATTACCTTTGTTTTGGTGAAATGTCCAGTGCACAAAAAAAGTCGGGTAATCGTCCGACTTTTTTTGTGCACAAATACCTCTTTCTGTTTTATCTAGGGTTCTTTGGTTTGTAGATTTCGTCTACGATGCCATATTTCTTTGCTTCGTCGGAAGACATATAGAAATCACGGTCAGTATCTTTTTCTACTTGAGAAAGTAGGTTGCCCGTATTTTTTGAAAGAATTTTGTTGAGATTTTTGCGTGTCTTCAAAATATGTTTTGCGGTGATGGCAATATCGGAAGCCTGTCCCTCGGTTCCACCTAAAGGCTGATGGATCATTATTTCGGCGTTAGGGAGGATAAAGCGTTTCCCTTTTGCACCCGCCGAAAGAAGTATGGCGCCCATCGATGCTGCAATACCTACACAAATTGTAGAAACATCAGGTTTGATATGCTGCATGGTGTCGTAAAGCGCGAGCCCTGCAGTTACTGATCCTCCTGGGGAGTTGATGTAGAGGTAAATATCCTTTTTAGGATCTTCTGCTTCAAGGAAGAGAAATTGCGCAATGGTGATGTTGGCAACATTGTCATCAATAGGACCTGTAAGGAACACAATGCGCTCTTTAAGAAGGCGTGAATAAATATCGTACGCACGTTCGCCAAGAGGCGATTTTTCAATAACGGTAGGAATTAAATATGACATAAGCGAATACTACCACGACCTTTTGCATTTGCAAGTTTTTGTGCATACTATATTACATATGCGTCTTCATCGATTTTTTATACCTACCCCCGTGCCGTCGTCGGGTGATTTTACTGTTACCGATGAAAATCTTTTAAACCAATGGCGTAATGTACTTCGTATGGATGTAGGCGATATACTTGTTGCGTTTGATGGAAGGGGAGAGGAAGCGGTGTGTATACTTGCTCAACTTGAGAAAAAGTCCGCTGTACTTTCTGTATCTGAATATCGCAAGGGTGTCGTTCCAGCCCGCAATGTCACACTCTTTATGGCGCTCATTAAGCGCGATAATTTTGAGTTTGTGTTACAAAAGGCAACCGAGCTTGGCGTCTCGCGTATCGTGCCAGTACAAACAGCGCGCAGTGAAAAGAAAGGAGTAAACCGTGAACGTTCAGAAAGAATTCTTCGTGAAGCGACCGAGCAATCAGGACGTACTACGGTTCCGGTGCTTGATGACGAAATTCGTTTGGTTGATGTGGTCAAAAAATATGATGCGACGCTTGTTGCTCTTGATCCTCG
>CAYHML010000064.1:0-4213 GCA_964357675.1 uncultured Candidatus Saccharibacteria bacterium
CGAAGCAGAACCTTTATTTTTTATAACCCCCTTCCCTTTTACCATATCGAGCCAAACACTTAAACGTCTTCGTAGTTTTTGTCCTACGATAAGCGTGAGGTGCAATACTTCGTGTGCAACAATATAGAAAACCGCTAGGGCAAAGGCACGTGCGCGTGCCCAATATTTATCACGGATGATATTCCACCACATATGAGCAATGTCGTAGAACTTGCCATGGAGCTCGTTCTCGATACCCTCAACGAGAGATAGCTTGATGGAGCGAAGTGATACAATCTTCCACCCCACCATACCAACAATGGTTACCAGAGAAAGATAGAACAATGTAATTATGATGAACATTAAGATAAAATTGTTTTTCAAAAGCTTTCGTTAAATGAAAACGAAATACTTTATAAAAACGCTACCTCGTACTATGCAAGTGCAAAACGCACAAAACGCGCGACCGCAATTTTTTCACCAAACTTCTGCACACCACCATCTATCAACTGCTTGATCGTAATGTCAGGATTTTTTATAAATGGCTGTACAAGGAGCGTGCGCTCTACAAAGTACGAAGAAAGTTTGTCTTCAATCATTTTTGCTTGGATGTCGAGAGGCTCACCAGATTCTTCAACTTCTTTCTTAATCGTTGTCTCTGCATTTACACGAAGCTCTTCAGTAATAGAAGATTCGTCTACAAACTCTGGAGATGAAGCAGCAACATGCATCGCAATATCGCGTGCAAGCGTTACGAACTCCTCGTTACGTGCAACAAAATCAGTCTCGCATGAAAGCTCAACGAGTGCACCAATTGATTTTGTGTTGTGAATATATGATTCTATAACACCAGCACCAAGCTCGCGGTCACTTTTCTTTGCAGCAATATCACCACTCTTTTTTCGAAGAATAGCAAGTGCTTTTTCTTTATCTCCCTCTGCCTCTTCGAGCGCTTTTTTACACTGCATTACGGAGATACCTGTCAGATCACGTAATTCCTTGATTTGTTCGGTAGAAATCATAATGTTAATTTTTATAGTTACGAATGCGTAACAATCACGAAAGAACGTTATTCTTTTGACTCACGACCATCTTTGAACGCCTGCGTGATTTGTCCAATAAAGAACGAGATACTTGAAACAGAGCTGTCATTACCAGGGACAGGGATCTCAATTTCTCTCAAGTTACAATCTGAGTTTGCGAGAGCAACTACGGGGATACCGAGGAATTGAGCCTCTTTTACCGCGATGATTTCCTTTTTAGGATCGATCACGAAAAGTGCTGCGGGCATATCCTTCATCGAAACAAGACCTGCAAAATTTCTCTCAAGGCGCTCGATATCTTTGTCGATAAGAAGTCGCTCTTTTTTTGTGTACATTGAGAGTTCACCTTTTTCACGCTTTGCACGGAGATCTTCGAGAAGTGCGATACGTCGTTTAATTTCTGAAAAGTTGGTAAGAATACCACCTACCCATCGTTCTGCAACAAACGGCATATCTACAGAAAGAGCACCGTCCTCTACTGCTTTTTTTCCTTCGTTTTTTGTACCTACAAAAAGAAGTTGTTTACCACCTTTTGCCAAGGTTTTCACAAAATCTTTTGCACGCTCAAGCTCTGCGCTTGTTTTCTCGAGATCGAGGATTTCTACGCCTCCCTTTGCACCAAAGATGAATTGGCTTACCGATGGGTGACGGCGTGAACGCGAATACCCAAAATGCGCGCCTGCAGCGAACATATCAGTAATAAGCCCTTCGTTTTTTGATTTGATATCCATAAGTTCCACCAGCATACCAAAAAGGGATAAAAGATGCAAGCGCGGAACTAGTCGCGACGCTTTGATGCTCGCCACACCTCAATCTTCTTATGGTCGCCCCCAAGAAGAACCTTGGGGACACAGTATTTTTTACCCTTCCATTCATAAACCTCAGGACGCGTATAGCACTCAGGTGACGCCGTCTGACCAGCTTGATGACGTTCTTCCTCGAGTGATTCGTAGGTGCCGAGAACTCCCTCAACCTGACGCGCACATGCATCCACAACAATCATTGCAGGGATTTCCCCTCCCGTCAAAACAAACGGTCCAACACTTACCTCCTCTGCTTTAAAAATTTTCTTCACCCGTGCATCAACCCCCTCGTACCGCCCCGCAATGAGCACAATATCGGTATATTTTTTTACCAACGCTTTCGCAGACTCATTAGTAAACTGTTTTCCTGATGGCGAAAAAATAATGATTTTTGTCTTCGTATTTTTACGACGTGCAATACTCTTTGCCACACTCTCGAGCGCGCGAACCAAAGGGTCGACCATCATTACCATACCTGGACCTCCCGCATATGGACGATCATCTACTTTCCCCCATTTATTTTGTGCATACTCACGCGGGTCAACGTACAAAACTTCGATATGTTTTTTTTCTTGTGCTCGTCCAAGAATAGACGCCTCGCAATATGCGCGCACCATCTCAGGAAAAATACTAACGATATGAAAACGAATCATGAATACTATATCGCAAGGTCGTCGAGTGCTTGATCAACAGTCTTTACGGCATTTGAACGCTTACCCCCCTCGGGTTCACTAATCTTCAAATTTACCCGTGCATTATTTTTCATACCCACAGTACGAAGGAGTGTGCGTATTGCCTTTGCGGTGTTGCCATCACGACCAATAATCTTACCCATATCACCTGGATTTACCTCAAGCGTAACAAGGACGCCCATTTCATCAACAATGCGATCTACGCGCACATCGTTTGGATTATCTACGAGTGCTTTTACTACATATTCTAAAAATACTACATCTGGTTCTTGTGTCATGGTTTTACAATCTTTAACTGGTAATGTATTTTCAATACAATTGCTTAAATATTATACTACATATTGCCCAAGAAAACGCAATACACAGATAATTAACTAGTGCGCCGACGCAGAAGCAATACACACATTAAACGCCTGCACCTCGGCATTATATTGTGCTATTAAAACTCGCGTTGCCTCGACAAGCGCATTATATATTGGGACGAGTGCGTTATATTCCCCTACGACAATATTATATGAAAGATTATGTGGTGGTGTTGATTCGAGAAGCGCTTTTTTTGTATCGAGTTCGGCCTTCAAAAAGGCTATCTGACTATTATTATTATCGATAGTGGTTTTCGTTGCAGTATTAATAGCAGGGCAAGATGATAATGGTTTACCGAAACTCTGCACTGCAAGCCACGTCTCTCTCCCCTCATACACCCCCTTCCCAACGGCAATACCAATTTCTTGATACTGCACATTGAGAATATTTGCACGATGTCCAGGACTTGCCATCCACGCATCCACCAGTTTTGCATTATTTTCAAAATTACCGAGCGCAAGGTTTTCACCAACTACTAAATACGCATACCCAGCCGTTTTCGCAAGATCCGAAGGACCCACACCTAACGGCGACACATGCTCGAAGTACTGCTTGGTAAACATATCATTAAGCTTTAACTGTGCACTACGTTCCAGTGTCGTATTGTAAAAAAGCGCCGGAAGAGCGCCATTCTGAGCACGCGCAAGATTTGTATAAGAAAAAACGCCCTCTTTCGTGAGTATTTGAGGTGATACAACAATACTTCCTCCCGTCGCAATACGAAGTGGCCCCGGAGCCACCACCGCTGTTTCTGTTTTTGTTGCAGTTACCGCAAGCGTTCCATTCGTCTTTGTCGGAGTTTTTATCTTTGTAACCGTGGGTGTCGGTTGTATAGTTTTTGTCGACGTACTTTTCTCTATAACAACAGGAGTAGAAGTTGTTGCTGTTTTTTGAACAACATCACGAATAGGACTACCAGAATTCTCAACATAAGTGAACACCAAAAAGCCGATGCTCATAAAAAACGCAATCGACAATACTGTCTTTATAAAATTGGTTACCATATCTTATGAATTTTTTTGCGCCTCGAGAAAGAGAAAGAGGGGTACTTCTTTACGTGCGCGGTCCTCAGCAACTTTTCGTGGACCCTTTTCGCTCTCTCGATGAGAAAGCCATTCTTCTAGACGCACCACCACAAATCCTGCGTTTGCCAAAATTTTGAAATAATATTGAAGGGGACGATGAAATGAAATCGTTTCAGACGTTCCCGGCTTGCTCGGGTTCATATCTATAGCCACTTTACTTTCCGACATATAGCGATCGATTCGACGGTACTGCGTTTTTGTATCTTCGTCAAAACCCCACGCGCTCGCCTTCGGAACACGAAATGCGG
>CAYHML010000065.1:0-4201 GCA_964357675.1 uncultured Candidatus Saccharibacteria bacterium
CACGCGCTCCGCGCGTGCGAAGTGGGTTCGCGCAAAGGTTAATACATCACCGCAACTACAAAAACCAGAGCAATGGCTCTGGTTTTGTTGTATGTTGCGAGTGACGGCGGGATTCGAAAGCGAACGCGGGGCATCCCGTTCAGCAGAACGGGTCGCGTGAGTAGGGCCGAGCGGAGTGAGGAGTGACGACGACGAACGAGCGCTTGGCCGAACATCCCGCTCATTATGTCCTCGCAACGCGTACTCGCGTGAGCAGACCTAGTAATTCGTGACTGAGCCGCCGTTCTTTATTTTTTATCTAGCACACTCTGCAATAATTTTTCAAGTATTGAAACAAAAACCGCGATCGCAATTGGGATGCTTGCGATGACCGCACCTACGATAATAAGCCCTGGTGCGTCATCTGCATCCGCAATAGGGAATAAGAGGGGAACTCCTCCAACATACAAAACTGCTATGACCGTCGCACAGCGTTTTATGTTGCGAAGTGCTTGTATGGACAAGTCGGAGAAAACCTTATTCTGGTCAATGTAGCTGAGTAGTTTGAGTGTATGCCATAGTCCAATAAAAAACGGCACGGTTGTTGCATACATACCAATAATAATTAAAAAGACTGCGTAGCTAGCCGTCGGAAATTCTGCTGACCCTCCTTTCCATGCTGATGGTAATGCAAAGATACACAAGGCGAGTATTCCCATCCCCATAACAAAAATTACCAACCGTAAGAAATTTGTTGAACCGTGTTTCATAATTAATACTTTGTAGTCTTTTATGTTCATATGTTTAAGTTGTTTCCAGATTTTGTAGCTACAGCACTTTGTAAAATTCTTTCAAGTACGCTCGCAGTAGTAGCGACAACGACAGAGGCAAAAATCAAAAAGAGTCCTATCGCAATACCACCCGCAATATCATCACTGGATCGAACTATAAATAGGTAAGCTACTGGTGCTACAATAAAACCAACAAGAGATATTGCGCAATATTTTATAGTTCTTAGAGCCTTTACGGAATTTGGTGAAAATACTTTATTTTTTCCAATAAATCCGAGCAACTTAAACGCATGGTATAACCCAACAAAAAACGCAATGGACGTTGTATACGCATACACCAAGAATGGATCTTTGAAGTAAATCTCAAAAAGCGTGGCATTCACATTTCTTCCCTCTAGGTGGGGTTCCCAAAGCATAAAAGCAAGAGCGCCGATACCGATGAACACAACAACTATCTGAAGAAATATTGTTGGTCCTTTATTTATAAATAGTGTTTTGCGGTTTCCTACAATCATACAGTTTACCGTAATCAATTGCTCATCATTTGTCAATTATATTTAGAGACAATTTCTACAAAACAAAACCCCTACAAACGTGGTAGGGGTGTGTGGGGGGGGAGACGTGCGGATTATCTTGCGTCACTGTTAGAATGAACCAGATGGAGGTGTCTGCGTTGCTGCATCTTCTCCTTTCTTTTATGCGCAATTCTTTCTCTCGCAATATTAAAGGCAGTAAGGTCGATTGCATGCTTCGAGCGCGGTGCGAGTGCTTGTATAACGTACTCAAAGAGTGAACTTGGTGGTACTACTACCTTGCCGTTCGGCATAGCATTCCTCCTTTGTGGGGTGTGGGGAAATACGTCTAATGAAAATACTAGCATATTATCTCGCGAAAGAAAATACAATTTAGGATGTGGCAATTATGTGGCAATTTTTTAGCAGTATGTGGCGGTTGAACCGCCACATTACAGCTTTTTCTCCTGCTTCGTGCTTCTCACGTACCTGCTCAAAATTTCTTTCGCTAGCTCATGTTTTGTTTGCATATTCATATGCTCCAATGGTAGCTCATGGTTAGATTTTTCATGAGGCAACGATATCCACCATGGTATGATTTTTGGTGAGGCCATTCGAATACTTGCTATACGTATATAAAGCGTAGTACTATATGGTATATGTTTAATTTATCAAAAATTTTTGGGAAAGAAAATGTAGGCAGTCAGAAAAATAAAGAAGTATTTCCTGCTTCAATAAAAGTGGAAGGGAGGGAGCCGTTTGATCCAGAATTACTCACGTTTAATTTTACCGATCAAGAAATTGGAAAATTTAAACAAGAAGGTAAAAGTGATCAGGAAATCGAACTTTTAAGAAAAACAGTACTCCATAAATTAGAACGTGCACGCTTTGACGATAATAAGTAATTTCTAATTTGACAGAATGTGGCGGTTCAACCGCCACATTCAACCGCCACATTGTTACCCCATCTTCTGTGCATACACGGAAATACTACGACGTTTTGCGGCATTGCCCGGCGCTTTGTGTCGATGAGATTTAGCAACCGTATGTACGAAAAAGTTTTCTGAAAGTAGCTCGTGTATTTCGTCTTCAGTAAAAACGTGTTCTTGAACGCCGATTGCAGGGTGGATGTATGAACCTGCTTCATCTGCGGGATGTTGACGAAGGAGGCGTTCAGCATGCATATCTCCATCAAGGAGGAATGTTTTGAAAAAGAGCCAACCCCCTGGTTTCAGTACCCGCATAATCTCGGCAATGAGATGCGTGCGTTCGTTGGTGTTCAAGAAGTGGGAGACCATCATGTCGAGCACAAGTGTTTGAGAATTTTCAGGAAGAGGGATTTCGAGTGCTACAGACTGTATGCCATAGACGATAGGAAGTCCCGTGCTTTCTTTTTTTGCTTGTAGTATTGCTTCTCCTGATATGTCATACCCTACGCCGCGCATACCAAAAGTGTTTGTGAGGTATATGAGGTTTCTTCCATTTCCACAACCGAGGTCGAGCGCGGACGCGATAGGGTTTAAAGATTTACGGCCTTCGTGGCGCATCAAAAACCGTGTAAATTTTATAAGGTCCTCGCTTGGTTCGCGAGAAAGAATAAAGTGTTTACCCTTCTTGTACTCATTGTTCCAAAAGGTCGTGCTACTTGTTTGTTTTTTTTGCGGTTTGTCCATATATTTTCAGCATTGCTATTCTCTCATTCTGTAGGGGTTTGTCAACCTCGAGAGAATTCGTGTGAGGGTTATCCACATTATGCAGTGTTCGCCTTGCTACTTTTATAATGCAGGTGATATAATATTACAAGAGAGGCGAGTATCCTCTCTTGTTCAAAAAAGGGTGATTAATGGCCATATCACTCTTTCACGATAATGGGCTTTTATTAGAGTTTTTTATTAGTAAATAATTATGCATAAAAAAGGTTTTACACTTATCGAACTCTTGGTCGTTATCGCGATCATCGGTATCCTCGCATCAGTTGTTTTGGCGTCACTCAACAGTGCACGTGCAAAAGGCGCTGATGCTGCAATCAAAGCAAACTTAGCAAACATTCGTGCGCAGGCTGAGATACTTTATGACACATGGTCTGCATATGGTGTTGACGCAACTCCTACTACATTTGCGACGGCAGCTTGCGCTAACACCGCCGATACCCTTTTTGCTGATCCAACTGTTTGGGGTCAGGTTAATGGAGCAGTGACGACATCAGGAGGGTTTAGTGCTTGTTCTGGTACTGCTTCAGCATGGGCAGCTGCTGTTGTACTCAAGTCTGATAACACGAAAGCATGGTGTGTTGACTCAACGGGCGCTTCAAAGCAAATCACTAATGCAGGTGCATACACCCAAGTAGCACTCAATGCTGATATTACTGGTGCGATTGCTTGTGGAGTATAGTATCGTAATAATCTGATATTGTTGTTTAGTTCTTAACAAAGCCTCGCCTTACAGCGAGGTTTTGTTTTATGGTAAACTATATGTATGGAATTTTTGAGTACTCTTTATTTTTTTATTCTCGGCACGATAATTGGTAGTTTCCTTAACGTGGTGATTTATCGCTACAATAGTGGAACCTCGCCACTCAAAGGTAGATCGCAGTGTTTTGCGTGTGGGAAGACACTCCATTGGTATGAGCTAATACCTCTCGTGAGTTTTCTGGTCCAACGCGCGCGTTGTCGAGGGTGTTCTGTGCGCCTTTCGTGGCAGTATCCTTTGGTTGAGGTGCTTTCTGGTTTAATCTTTGTTGCGGTGTTTGCTCTAGAGAAAACTCTTTTTGAATCAATTTACCTTGTCGTTATTTTTTCTATACTCTTGGTGATCGCTGTGTATGATATGCGCCATCAGATTATTCCCGATGGATTGGTGGCAATAATTGCCGTACTTTCTGTCGCGTATGCCGGCAGTACAACCATCGGTTTGTACCAA
>CAYHML010000066.1:0-4084 GCA_964357675.1 uncultured Candidatus Saccharibacteria bacterium
TTCAGCGCTGTGGTCACACCTGATCTCATTCCGAACTCAGAAGTTAAGCACAGTTGCGGCGATGATACTCTATTTATAGGGGAAAGTAGCTTGCCGCCGGAACTAAGTATTTAACTGAAGTCATCAGATTAAAGAATTCAATTGCGATTTTTGTATCAAAAAGGCGTAACCTCGGAGGTTACGCCTTTTTGTCTACCGTATTTCTTGGTATGATGTGAGGTATATGGAATGGGCAATAAAGAGAAGGATTGTGTATGTAGGCGCCCTCGTGGTTGCTCTGATGCTTGTGAGTGCATATCCTGCCTATCGAGCACTTTTTCCACAACCAACGTGTTTTGATATGAAGCAAAACGGAAGCGAACTAGGTGTTGATTGTGGCGGTACGTGCACGCTCTATTGTGCGTCGCAGGTAAAACCTGTTCGTGTGGTGTGGGCGAAAGCATTTCCTTTTGCACCGGATCATTACGACGTGGGTGCGTATATTGAAAACCCTAATATTGATGCAGGGATAAAATCAGCGCGATACACGGTGCGTATTTTTGATGCAGAAGGGCAAAACATTGGTGAGCGTGTAGGCGCAATAGAAATTTCACCACGTGCCCCCACGTTTCTTTTTGAAGGAAATTTTACGCTCACCACACCGCCTGCAAAGGCGGAGGTCATGTTTGATAATGCGTATTTGACGAACATGGTGACGGCACACCAACAGGCGTCGGTCTTGGTTACCAAGAATCAACGTCTGAAACAAATAACCACAAGCCCACGCTTTGAGGCGGTGTTGGTTAATACCGATCCTCTCAATACCGTTTCCTCAGTTTCTCTTGGCGCAATCATTTCTGATGCTTCAAGAAACCCAATTGCTATTTCACACACGATTGTTGATGAAATTGAGAAAGGTGAGGAACAGTCGATTTTCTTTACGTGGCCAAATCGTTTCCTAGGGATAGAGGAAGGGGAGCGTCTCATTACTGATATTATGGTGATGGTTCCCTCAGTGTTTGAATAGTAGCTAATCCCCAAAAATTGTGTTAGTAATTAATGACGAGCTATGAAATTACTCGCACTCCTTCGAGAAGTATTCCCCCGAAAAGCCTCTACTGATTGGATGCTATTCTTCTCTGTTCTTCTCGTGGTGTCGTTTGGTCTTGTTACGATGAGTACGTTTGTAGGCGAGAATTTTTTCTTTGAAAAACAAATCATCTCATTGGGAGTTGCTATTGTTGCGTTCTTTCTTGCAACGCGAATGGATACGGATATTTTGAAACGCACTGATGTGCTGGTGATGCTTTTTTTAATAATGAGTGCAGTCCTCCTTGTTCTTTTTGGTATCGGAAGTATCGCAAAGGGCGCGCAAAGTTGGTTTAAATTAGGTATATTTGCATTTCAGCCTGCGGATGCAATGAAGCTCCTGCTCGTTCTCATTCTTGCAAAATATTTTTCACGACGACATATAGAGATTGCACATTTTCGACATATAATTGTTTCGGGTGTCTATGCACTTATCCCGTTTGCTATGGTGCTTCTGCAACCTGACTTTGGTTCGGCAATGATTATTTTTTTCATTTGGGTTGGCATGATCCTTGTTTCTGGTGTTTCTAAAAAACATCTTGCACTCGTTTTTTTGGTGGGTGTTGTTGCGTTCGGTTCGTTATGGGTTGGAGTATTTGAACCGTATCAAAAAGCACGCATCTTAAATTTTTTTCATCCACTCGCCGATATTCGTGGAACAGGATACAACGCATATCAATCTACCATTGCCGTAGGGGCTGGGCAGATTTCAGGGAAGGGGGTTGGGTATGGAACGCAGTCGCGTCTGCGCTTTTTACCAGAATATCAGACAGACTTTATTTTTTCTGCGTTTGCAGAAGAATGGGGACTCGTGGGTGTAGGTATTTTATTTGCACTTTTTGCCTTCATTATTGTACGTATTTTGTTGATTTCGATGGTGCTCGCCACTAATTTTGAGATGCTGTATGGCATTGGGGTTGCCATATTTTTTATCGCACATTTCACGGTAAATATAGGTATGACGATTGGGTTACTGCCGGTAACGGGGGTACCCGTTCCTTTTATGAGTTTTGGCGGTTCCCACCTCCTTGTTGAGTTTATCGCACTGGGCCTTTTAGTGAGTATGAAGAAAACATCTCGCTCTATACATCGAAGTAGTCTTCAAAAAGAATTTTTTGGCTACGATCCAAAAATGAGTGTGAAAGATCTGTAGATTCTATGCTTCTAGTATAAACTTATTTTTCTTGGTACTATTGAATCTATGGCACAAAAACGAGTTCTCATTTTCGCTCTTGCATACTATCCTGACGCCGTAGGAGGGGCTGAGGTGGCATTAAAGGAAATTACCGACCGTATCTCCGGAGAGGAGATTATTTTCGATATGGTGACGATTCGATTCAATTCGCTCCTTCCTGCATTCGAACGCATTGGTAATGTTAATATTCACCGCATCGGCTTTACGAAAGCAGGCCCCACAATTTCTGATCTTGGGGAATTTCCCCTCGTGATTAATAAATACCTCTTCCCATTCACGGGCTTTTTGAAAGCGCGTTCGCTCCATCGTAAAAATCCGTACGATGGTACGTGGGCGATGATGGCAAATCACGCAGGCTTCGCTGCACTCTTTTTTAAGATGTGGTTTCCTAACGTACGCTTCCTCCTTACCTTGCAAGAAGGAGACCCTATTGAATACATCAAACGTCGTGTGCGTTTCGTGGCACCACTATTCAGGCGTATTTTTGAACGTGCGAATTTTGTACAGACCATTTCAAATTACCTCGCGAATTTTGCGCGCAGCATGGGGTACAACGGCGATCTTGAGGTGGTGCCTAATGCAGTCAATATCGGCCATTTCTCAAAAGAGTATTCTGCTGAAGAGCTTTTTATTCTCAAACGAAAGCTTGGCAAAAAAGAGGGCGATATTTTTCTCATTACCACATCACGTATGGTGAGAAAGAATGCTATTGACGTCATTATTCGTTCTTTGGCACTCCTTGATGCACATGTAAAATTTTTGATTCTTGGTATCGGTCCTGACGAAGAAATGCTTCGAACGTTGGCACGTAGTTTAGGGGTTGCTGATCGCGTACAGTTTTTGGGGCAAATACTGCATACTGAAATGCCAAAATATCTTAAGGTTTCAGATATTTTTATTCGCCCATCACGCTCCGAAGGATTAGGAAATTCGTTTCTTGAAGCTATGGCCGCAGGACTTCCGGTGATTGCGACCCCTGTGGGCGGTATCCCTGATTTTCTTTTTGATCCTGATGCAAACCCTGACCACGAACCAACTGGACTTTTTGCATCAGTCGACGACCCTGCAAGTATTGCACGACAGGTCAATCGACTCCTTAATGATAATGCACTCCGTATGAGACTTTTTACCAATGGTCGTACCCTCGTGATTGAAAAATATGATTGGGATCTTGTGGCACGTACGATGCGCGAGCGTGTTTTTGAAAAATTGTTTGCAGCACGATAGCTTTTGTTTTCTATGAACATACTCATTGCGACAGGTATTTTCCCGCCACAGATTGGTGGTCCAGCAACGTACAGCAAACTCTTGAAAGACGTTCTTCCTTCGCGTGGATTCTCTGTTGATGTGGTAAATTTTGGCGATGTACTGATGTTCCCGAAGGGAATACGCCACCTCGTTTATTTTTTTAAAATTGTATTTCATGGTACTCGCGATGATATTATCTACGCGCAAGATCCGGTATCAGTGGGGTTGCCAGCGTTTATTGCCGCAAAGATTTTAAGAAAAAAGTTTTATCTCAAGGTTGTGGGTGATTATGCGTGGGAACAATTTCAAATAGAAAATCCTAAATTGCATAATGTGCGGCTCGAAGAATTTCAAGCACGAACATATGATTGGAAAACGGAAGTACGAAAAAGAATTGAGCGTTCTGTTGCACGAGGTGCGGTAAAAGTTGTGGTACCAAGTGAGTATTTAAAAAAAATCGTTTTGCTTTGGGGCGTACCCGAAGAACGAATAATCGTAATTTATAACGGGTTTGATGCGCCGGTAATTTCCGAGAGTAAGGAGATTTTGAGAAAAAAACTTGGAATATCTGGA
>CAYHML010000067.1:0-4055 GCA_964357675.1 uncultured Candidatus Saccharibacteria bacterium
CTTGGTGGGCACGGCGTGGGGTATTCACCCCACGAAGATCCGCATATCGCGAACTATGGCGAACGCGGAGAGGGGGTGAAGCTTCGTGCGGGGATGGTGCTCGCCCTTGAACCTATCGTGAATGAAGGCACACGATTTGTAAAAATTCTTTCCGATGGGTATACGTTTGTAACCCGTGATCATAAACGTTCTGCGCATTTTGAACATACTATTCTGGTTACCGAAGGAGATCCAGAAATTCTTACCAACGTTTCTTTGTAATATTGTAATAATAAATATATTTATGAAATTTCAGAAAAAAGTCTTACCGAATGGACTCAAGATAATTGTCGCTCCAATGACTGACAATCCGACCGTAACGGTGCTCGTTCTGGTTTCGGCTGGCTCAGACTATGAAGTAAAAGAGAAGAACGGTATCTCTCATTTTCTTGAACATTTATGTTTCAAGGGTACTACGACGCGCCCTAACGCTAGCGACATCTCTATAGAACTTGATGCCCTTGGATGTCAGTCTAATGCGTTTACCGGCAATGAGTATACGGGATACTATGCGAAAGGGAAGAGTACTGACTTTGAACATCTTCTTGATATTGTTTCTGATCTCTATCTCAATCCATTGTTGAAAGGTGAAGAAATTGAAAAAGAAAAAGGAGTGATTGTGGACGAAATCAATATGTACGAAGACCTTCCGATGCGCAAGGTACACGATGTGTGGGCAGAGCTTCTCTATGGTAATACACCTGCGGGACGTTCTATTGCGGGAACTCGTGAGATCGTACGTGGACTTAGTCGTGAGGATATTCTTAAGTATCGTACCGCGCACTATGTCGCACGCGCAACGACGGTGATTGTAGCGGGGAATGTAACACCAAAGGACGCATTCAAGAGTATTACAAAGCAATTCAAGGGGATTCACGCAGGAAAGAAAAGTAGTAAAGAAAAAACAAAAGAGGTGCAGAGTTCACCAAATGTCGCAACACTCTACAAAGAAACCGACCAAACACATCTCGTTCTAGGGGTACGTTCGTTCTCGGTAAAAGATAAGAGAAATTTTGTGATGGCGGTACTTTCAGGTGTTTTAGGAAGCGGTATGTCGTCGCGTCTTTTTAGAAAACTACGTGATGAAATGGGGGTAGGGTATTACGTCCGTGCGGAAAATTCATTATTTACAGATCATGGGTACCTGTCTGTTTCAACGGGTGTTGCCAATGACCGCACGGAAGAAGTGGTGCGCGCTGTCCTTGCAGAGTTTGTTTTATTGAAAAATGCGCTCGTGGATGAGACCGAACTCAATAAGGTAAAAGAGCATCTCGTTGGCTTGATGTACCTCGGGCTCGAGTCCTCTGATAGTGTCGCAGAGTTTTGTGGTGTTCAGGAACTCCTTCGCAATGAAATTAAAACGCCAAAAGAAAAAGAGCGCCTTATCCGTGCAGTAACCGCTGTAGAGGTGAGGACTATGGCACGTAAAATATTTACCGATAAAAATCTTAACCTTGCACTCGTTGGCCCATTTAAAGATTCTGCTCAGTTTAAGAATATATTAACCGTGGCGTAATTGTATTGAAATAAAAAAAGCCCCGCGCAAAAACTGCGCGGGGCTTGTGTGAAATTGCACATCGTTCATTCTGTTCCGAGATAAGTGGTCTTTATCTCGACGGGGATTCCTTCTAGTGGGTCATTTGATGAAAAACCAACCCTTTTTACCATTACGAATCCATGTGTGGGGTTTTCACAGGGGAACTCTTCTCCATCTGGACGAGCTTTGTGTACAACAATAGCGAGACACCGTCCATTATACCTACTCGGAAATTCCCAGCTGATATTGATGAGCTTTTCTGTTGGTGGAAGCGAAACTTCCTTGAAGGCGCCATACTCTGCGAGAATGGTTTCCTTTCTCGTTTTCTGCATCTCGACAGGTTTAACTTCCACGTTTTGTGGAGAGTTAGGCGCTATAGTGTTTCTCGCCATCTTATTTCCGTCTTCGTTGGTACTTTTAAACCATTTTGTTATCGACGGTGTGACCGCAAGGAGCGATAAAAGGATCATTGCGCTGATCGTGAAGATGAGCGCGTTGTTAATCTTTTTACGCCACTTAGTGTCAACGAAAAGGATTACGGCGATGACCGCAAGGAGGGAGGGGAGGAATATTTTTGAATTCCACCACCACCCGAGCGAATCTTTCCACTCCTCTCTTCCTCCTACTACATAGGAGAGGGTGAGGAGGAAGAGGCAGACCAACAACGCTGTGCCGAGCTTTTCTCTTCCTACCATTTTGCCGAGGAACTTTCCTGTGCCGTTAAAGCTTGGCACAGAAATCTTTCTTCCATGCTTTGAGTAGAGATAAAATCCCCCCGCAAGAATACTCAAAACAACGAGTATCCCTAAAACGAGGAGAATAATCCTTCCAATTCCCTCGGATTCCTCTGGCTGGAATTTCCATGCAACAGCAAGGAAAATTAGAGCCATGATGATGAAGATGTAGTATGTTCGTAACCATTTCTTCATTTTATTTTCCTCCCTTTCGCGTCCACAAGAAGACTCGCGAGTATTTTATTTTTTTCATCGTGTTCACTATCATTCGTAAAAACGATAGTAGTGCCACTCTTGCTGGCCTCGATGATGGCACGACAGTGCTCGACGTACATTCCTATTTCGCCGAAATCGGCAACCGTTTGTGTGCGCACCTTAATGGCGTGAGCATCAGCGTCACCCTTGGCTTTGATCTCGAACGCCATCGCATTGGCAGCAATTTTCTTTGCTTCTGCAGCCTGCTCAGCTTCGTAAATTGCTGTTGTTGCTTTAAGGATATCTTTGCTGTCACCGGAGAGTTCTATGGACATGATCACTGCGCCGATTATCTCTACGCCAAAGGCATCAACGATACTATCAGTATCAGCCCCGATAGGTGCATGCTCGTTGAGACTCATGATATGTTCGCAAAATTCGTTCCTTGTTTCCTCTCCGCTCTCAGGGTGGACAGACGTGTGGAGTTGCTCAAACGTTCGTGATCCTACATACAGTCTTGCATGGTCGAGCACCACAGCTTCTAACTGCTCAAACCAATCCTGGTTCTGCAGTATCGCTACTTGAGGGTAGATGATCCGCAGAAGAAGTGTGATTTGAGCGTCCACCGAGATGTTCACGCCAGTATTTTTTCTGCCGCCCTTTTTCCCTCCAGTCTCCGCACCACTTAAGAACAGTGCGTAGTTGAATGTTTGGACGTAAAAAAATTTTGTCGGTTCTTCGCGGTGCTTAAGGATAGGAATGGTACCACCACTTTTTTCGCTTTTCTGCTCCCACTCATTCCACTTGAATTGGTACGTCATAACTTTTAAAAAAGGATAGACGCCAATCCAGTAGACTCCAAGCCGTTTCTCAAGAAAACCAATGAAACCGTTGGAGTGTTCGAGTTCGTCTGGTTTCTTTGGTATGATTTTCCAGCGACGAACCATTTTTTTGTTTACGCCTTCCCCAACTTCCTCTTGTACTATCACGCAGTGATGTCCATGATAGGAGATAATGATACGGTGAAACGACTCACCGCGCTTGATGATTATTCCTTGACCTTCCTGAATGAAACAAAAGAATGTGTCAGTTTTTGCGATTGCCCAGATTCCGAGAATTACGAAGAACGCTGTTAGCAAAAACAGCACTCCCGTTGCTATCCAATACGTGAACATAATGAACCCCCTTTATATAGTTGAGTTATATATGATGTGCAATTGTAAAAGAACGACAATTTAACCTATATACATTATAGCAAATTTACACAAAATGTCAAGTTAAGATGCTCGTCACTCGTCCTGCTAACGGTACCAAAGTGGTAATGTTAGGCAATCTCGATCAGATTGATACTCCCAACCTTACTGCTGGAGGAAGCGGTCTTGCACACGTTGTCGGCCACTTCAAGGATTACCCCCGCGGAGGGCATCTCATTTTACCGGAGGGAGAGCGCTCGCCACTCGCAAATTATGCGAACAAGGTACTGTAGCATTTGTCGTACGCCGCCCCGTGTCTTTATGGCACGGGGAGATTTGAACTCCCAACCCTTGCGG
>CAYHML010000068.1:0-3951 GCA_964357675.1 uncultured Candidatus Saccharibacteria bacterium
AGTTAATCACTTCAATAGTACTCCATGGTACGATTCTTACATGAGGCAATGCGGGAGGGAAAGTACTTTTTCTCTCTTCCGAACGAGCTCAGAATATATTGTACCCAGTTATTTATTCAATACACATGCAAAAACTTACTAAAAAACTACCCAACACTCCCGGCGTATACATTTTTCGGGGAGAAAAACGCACCATACTCTACATCGGAAAAGCGACATCACTCAAGACACGTGTGGCGAGCTATTTTCGCCGTGATGTGATTGCGACTCGTGGCCCCATCATCGCGAATATGGTGGACGTGGCGAAAACGGTTGATACGATTACTACAGACTCTGTGCTCGAAGCGCTGATATTGGAAGCGCATCTCATTAAAAAACATCAGCCACCGTACAACACGAAAGAAAAAGATAATAAAAGTTTTAATTACGTCGTCATCACCAAGGAAGAATATCCGCGCGTGATAATCATGCGCCTACGCAACTTGGAGGTCGAACCTCCAAGTGACATAAAATATTCTTTTGGACCATTTCCACAAGGCAGTGTGCTCCGTGAGGCGCTCTCTTTGGTGCGCAAAATTTTCCCATTCCGTGACAAATGTGTACCAAATTCTGGTAAACCTTGCTTTAATGCGCAAATAGGGTTGTGTCCTGGAGTGTGTACCGGAAATGTTTCGCGTACTGAATATGCAAAAACGATTCGCCACATCAAGCTCTTCTTTGAAGGAAAGAAGACAACTCTTCTTCGTACTCTCGAGCGAGAAATGAAGAACTCCGCGCGTATTTTGAAGTTTGAGGAGGCATCTCGTTTCAAAAAAACTATTTTTGCACTCAAGCATATCCAAGACGTCGCCCTCCTCAAATCCGAAATTCTTCCAAGGCGAGGCCTTGGCGAAAAGGAGACTTATGAAATAAAGAGAATTGAGGCTTATGATATAGCGCATATTTCTGGTACGAATGCAGTTGGCGTCATGGTAGTTCTTGAAGATGGCGAATTTAAAAAGAGTGATTATCGTAAGTTTAAATTGAAGACAAGTACTAATGATGACGTTGCTTCGCTTCGAGAAGTACTTACGCGTCGCTTTGAACACACTGAGTGGCCTCTACCGAAACTTATTGTTGTTGATGGGGGAAGGGCACAAATGAATATGGTGTCACGCCTTATGAATGAGTGGGGACTTGCGATACCTGTTGTGGGAGTAGTAAAGGACGAACACCACCACCCACGTGAGATACGAAAAAATCCAAGGACTCCCCTTGGATTTAATGAGCGTGAAATTTTATTGGCCAATAGCGAGGCACATCGTTTTGCAATTCAGTACCACCGCACTCTGAGAGAAAAGATAAAATAGATTACGCGAGGAGTTCCTCCACAACCGCTTTCACGTCGTTGCCGTCAGCGGTACCTGCAAGCTCTTTCATAATGGCGCCGGTGAGTTGACCAGCTTTTGCTTTGTCGGTAATACCGAGCGCTTCTTTTTTTGCAATCGCAACTTTTTTAATCTCTTCGCGTGACATGAGTGTTGGGAGATATTTTTCAAGGATAGTGAGTTCTGTACGTTCACCTTCAGCAAGTTCAGGACGTCCACCTTTTTCAAACTGTTCAATAGAATCTTTTCGCTGGTTCGCAAGTTTTTTGATTACTTTAAGCACACCCGCATCATCCAGTATATCCTGTGGCATTTTTCCTATAGCAACCAGTTCATTAGTAAATGCTGATACCATACCGCGTACAACAGAAAGCTTAATCGTATCTTTAGCAAGCATTGCCTGTTTTACTTCGCCTTTAATTTGTTCGTGTAGTGTCATAGATGATAATTAAATGATTATGTTGTGTAGTATACAGTTTAGGAAGGGTAAGGTAAAGACATTGACATTTAGTCTTGAATATGCTATGATGTAAATAGATAGTTACTAAAAAAATTGATATAGGGAGGTAGCAAGCATGTCGCAAAAAAGGATTGAAGAACTGGAGAAAAAAGTGAGAGACCTTAAAAAAGCTCTCGCTGATGCGGAGCGTCTCTCTCTAATAGATCCTCTGACGGGAATTTTAAATCGTCGAGGATTAGAAGTGGAGGTTACACGCGCGCTTGCACAGGCACAGCGACAGGACGCGCCACTTGCCGTGTTATTTATTGACTTGGATCGTTTCAAGTTAATAAACGATACGCACGGACACGACGTCGGAGACGTCGTACTCAGAGAAGTGGCTACCTTACTGAAGAAGGTCGTGCGTGCGAGTGATATCGTCACACGGCCATGTGGGGACGAGTTTATCGTTATCCTTCCTGCGAGCGATCTTGTCGTTGCAGAGCACGTTGCAAACAAGGTAACCAAGAAAATTACCAACACGGTTTTTGCAGGAAAAACCAATGTTGAACTCTCGGTCGGGGTATCTTCTACATCTGAAGGAGTTTGTGATTTTCACGAACTTAGAAGACTCGCTGACGAGCGTATGTATAAAAAAAAGGAGGTTTCGAAGGTACACTGAAAATATGTTTTCTTTGGCGGTCATCTCACACGAGGTGGCCGCTTTTTTTTGGACTATGTATGTAGTAAGATAGGTACTATGGAACAAGAAATCTTACGACAAATCGCGGTGCAAAATGAAGTTTTGCAAAAAGTGTTTGTTTCAGTAGAAAAAACGCGAAAGTATTTTATGTGGACACTTATCGTTACGCTCGCGCTTTTTATTCTTCCGCTCGTGGGGCTCATGTTCGCGATTCCTGTACTATTAAATAATATGAGCACCATGCTTGCAATATAACCATGTCACCACTTTTCCTTATTCTTATTGGGCTTGTGGTAGGGGTTGCTACGGCTGTTGTTTTTATCTTATATTTGAAAAATAAAACTGCACCTCAGGGCACTACATCAGAACCACAGAATGAGGCACTTTTACTCATTCAAAACCAGATTGGGAATTTTCAATCACAACTTGGTAGTTTTATGAAAACGGTAGACGAGAAGATGGGGGCTACCAACAAGGAAATGCAACAGGCGGTATACACCCAATTTAGTGAATCACAGAAACTTATTCGCCAAATCAATGAACAAGTGGAGCGCAATCTTTTGGGTGTGGCAAAAGAAATGACGACTGCTAATGAAACTTCAAAGCAAGTGCTGTCCATCACCGATCAACTTCATAATCTCGAAAAGGTTCTTAAACACCAAAAGCAGCGTGGCGCGCTTGGCGAGGCAGCACTCGAGCTTATTCTTTCAAATATTTTGCCCCCTACGGCGTACAAGCTTCAGTATCAGTTCAAGGATGGTAATATGGTAGACGCGGTCATCCTTACCAAGGATGGAATGATTCCTGTTGATGCAAAGTTTTCACTCGATAATTATAATCGCGTCGTAAACGAAACTGACGAAACGCGAAAAGAAGAGTTGGAAAAGGAATTTAAAAATGATCTCAAGAAACGTATTGATGAAACGGCAAAGTACATTCGTCCTGCCGAAGGCACGCTTCCATTTGCGTTTATGTTTATCCCTGCGGAGGGAATTTATTATGACCTTCTCGTTAATGAGGTCGGATCGGTAAAGGTAAACACGAGGTCACTTATTGACTATGCTTCCAATGAGAAAAAGGTGATTATTGTGTCGCCAACAACATTTTCTGCATATTTGCAGTCAGTGTTGTATGGCTTTCGCGCGTTTAAGATTGAAGAATCAGCACAGCTTATTATTGGTCGCGTTGAAGAGCTCCGCAAGCACCTTATGGCATATGAAGATTATATGAAAAAGCTTGGCAATGCGCTCGGTACCACGGTGAACCACTATACATCCGCATATAAGGAGTTGAAAAAAGTAGACAAAGACGTGGTGAAAATCACCGGTGAATCTGCAGGTATAGACCCCCTTTTGATTGATAAACCAAGGATGGAAGAATAAAAGCGGCGGTATTTACCCCGGGGCAAAGCCCCGGTCAAAATGTGTTCGCTTCGCTCACAC
>CAYHML010000069.1:0-3946 GCA_964357675.1 uncultured Candidatus Saccharibacteria bacterium
AGACAGAAGAGGACCTTTTGGAAATCGACGGTTTGGGCGACAAGGGAATTCAGGAGATCAAACGCGTTCTTACAGGACACGGCATTTCGCTTAAAGGTTAGGAGTTAGTCACTTAGCAGTCAATTTTATGAAACATCACAAGTCAATTAGAAAATTCGGAAGAGATCAGGCAGGACGCTTAGCACTTATGCGTTCGCTTGCACTTGCGCTCGTTATTGAGGAGCACATCACGACGACCGAAGCACGTGCCAAGGAACTCCGCTCGTTTGTAGAGAGCTTGGTTACCAAAGGGCGCATCGGCGATCTTCCTTCACGTCGCTTGATTATTTCTCGTTTAGGCGGTACGGTAGGAGAAGAGGGGGCACGCAAAATCATCGAAGACATTGCTCCTCGTTACAAGACACGTCCTGGTGGATACACCAGGGTGGTCAAACTTCCTCGTCGTAAAGGCGATGCAAGTAAGATGGCGGTAATTGAATTTGTGTAATGCTATTTAATTTTTATAAACTACTATGACTCAACCACACACAATTGATGCTAAGGGAAAATCGATAGGCCGTGTCGCAACGGAAGCTGCGAGCGTGCTTATGGGAAAAACTTCTCCTCTTTTTCAGAGGAACAAGGTTGCGGATGTGCAGGTTGTTGTGGAGAATGCTTCAAGGTCCGCAATAGCGCCAAGCAAAATGAAGGAAATACGCGTTAAGGCATACTCTGGATACCCAGGTGGTCTCAAAGAACGTACCCTTGCGCACGTTATCGAAAAGAAGGGTTTCAGTGAAGTATTTATACACGCTATTAGTCGTATGATTCCTCGCAACCGCTTGCACAAGGAGAGGATGAAGCGCTTAACGATAAAAGACTAATATATGACAACTAAAGATATTACAAAAGAAGACCACAAGGAAGCCGTAGAGAAGGCTCTGCCCGCAAAGACTGTGACCAAGAAAGCTGCTGCAGGAAAGTATATTGAAACCGTAGGACGTCGCAAGACGAGTACCGCACGTGTGCGCATCACTCCCGGCGCGAAAGAAGGCATTGTAATAAATGGTAAAGACTTTGCTACGTATTTCCCTACGGAAGAGTTGCAGACTATTGTAAAGAACGCAGTAGTGAAATCAAAGGTTGCAGAAAAGTTTTCCATTACTGTTGTAGTAAAAGGAGGTGGCATCCACTCACAAGCAGAAGCAATTCGTCAGGGTGTATCACGCGCACTCGTGGAATATGATGCTGAGCTCCGCACCCGCTTAAAGAAACTTGGTTTCCTTAAACGTGATCCTCGTACCAAAGAGCGCCGTAAGTTCGGTCTCAAGAAAGCACGCAAGGCTCCTCAGTGGTCAAAACGTTAATCCTTTTCGTCTCTCAATTCTCAGAATATTATTTCACAAAAACCCTTTCACTTATTTGCGAAGGGTTTTTGTAAATACGTTTCAGATGTGATAAAATATAACTTTCAAATAGCTATATGACAGATATAAATGATATTAAACAAGAAGAAGATATGGTGGTAGATGAGCCTGTTACTCGTCGTGGTGGAGAGGGGTTTGACACACCCAAAAATGACGGGTATAGTACTGACGAAGTGCAGTTTGAGAGTATTGAAGATGAAGAAAATCCTGTCGCGGTGCTAAAAAAATTACGTGAACGATTGCGTAAATGCGAGGAGGAAAAGAAGGAGTATCTTGATGGGTGGCAAAGAATGCGCGCGGACTTCGCAAATGCACGAAAAGAAGAAGATGTGCGTCGCGGTGAGATCATTAAATTTGCTTCCGAAGGGCTCGTAGAAGATCTTCTGCCTATTCTTGATAGTTTTTCGATGGCCTTTAGCAATAAGGAATCGTGGGAAAAAGTAGACGCAAACTGGCGCAAGGGAGTAGAATACATTTATACGCAATTTCTTTCAGTTCTTGAGTCGCGCGGTCTCGTAGAAATTGGCGTAGTGGGAGAACATATAGATCCTCGAATTCACGTCGCTATAGAAACTATCCCTACGGATGATACCCACAAAGAGGACACAGTGAGTGAAATTATTCAAAAAGGATATCGTCTTCATAGTAAGGTCATTCGTCCAGCACGGGTAAAGGCATATGGGAACCCGTAAATGAAAAGCTGAAAACGAAAAATTTAAAAATTTAATTCAATTCATCTTTAGTTTTACATTGTTTTTAGTCTTTAATTTTTAATTTTAAAATAACATTATGGCAAAAATTCTAGGTATTGATCTTGGTACAACAAATTCTGCAGTGGCTATTATCGAAGGTGGTGAACCGCGCATCATCGAAAATATTGAAGGTGTACGCACGACACCATCCGTAGTAGCGACTTCGAAAGGTGGTGAACGCCTCGTGGGGCTTTTGGCAAAACGCCAAGCAGTAACCAATCCAACGAATACACTATTTGGTATCAAGCGTTTGATTGGGCATGATTTTAACGACGAGGGTGTTCAGCGTGATTCGAAAAATGTTTCGTTTACCATTGAAAAAGGTGATAACAATGGCGTGAAGGTTCGTATGGGTGATCGCGCGTACCGTCCCGAGGAAATCTCCGCAATGGTTCTTCAGAAGCTCAAGCAAGATGCAGAGGCAAAACTTGGCGAGAAAATTACCGAAGCGGTAATTACTGTGCCAGCGTACTTTAATGACTCACAGCGTCAGGCAACCAAGGATGCAGGTCAGATTGCTGGTTTTGATGTAAAGCGTATCATTAACGAACCAACTGCCGCTGCTCTTGCGTACGGTTTCAACAAAAAGAAAGATGAAAAGATTGTCGTATATGATTTTGGTGGTGGTACGTTCGATGTTTCGGTGCTCGAAGTTGGTGATGATGTCATTGAGGTAAAATCAACTGATGGTGATGTGCATATGGTTGGTGAAGATATCGACCAGAAGATCATTCGTTGGATTGCTGATGAATTTAAAAAAGAATCAGGTATCGATATTACGAAAGATGTTCTCGCGCTTCAACGTTTGAAAGAAGCAGCTGAAAAGGCAAAGCACGAGCTTTCAACGACGATGGATGCGGAGATTAATATCCCGTTTATTACCTCAGATGCATCTGGCCCTAGACATCTTCTTTTAAAACTTTCTCGCGCAACGCTCGATGATCTTGCCCGCGAGTATATCGACAAGTCTATCGAGATTACTAAGCGTGCGCTCTCTGCATCTCCATTCAAAAAAGAAGACATCAACGAGATTATCATGGTTGGTGGGCAAACAAGAATGCCTGCAATCGTAAATGCAGTAAAGGAATTGTTTGGTAAAGAGCCAAATCGCTCTATCAATCCTGACGAAGTGGTTGCTATTGGCGCGGCTATTCAAGCAGGTATTCTTCAGGGAGATGTGAAGGATGTACTCCTTCTCGATGTTATCCCGCTTTCTCTTGGTATTGAAACATTTGGAAATGTGGCAACTAAACTTATTGAGAAAAACACTACCATTCCCGCATCACGTTCACAGATTTTTTCTACGGCGGCAGATAATCAGACCTCAGTAGAAATTCATGTCGTACAGGGAGAGCGCCCTATGGCACCCGACAATAAATCTCTTGGGCGTTTTATCTTAGACGGTATTCCACCATCACCCCGTGGTCTTCCTCAGGTGGAGGTTACCTTTGACGTTGATGCAAATGGTATTCTTCAAGTTAAGGCAAAAGAGAAAACAACTGGCAAGGAGCAGTCCATTCGTATTGAGGCAAGTTCAGGCCTTAGCAAGGATGATATTGCGCGTATGCAGAAAGAGGCTGAAATGAATGCAGTTGAAGATACAAAGAAGCGCGATTCTGCAGAAGCGAAAAATATGTTAGAGCAAATGATCTACACAGCAGAAAAATCACTTCGTGACAATGGCGACAAAGTTCCTGCCGATATTAAAACTGTCGTTGAAGGAAAAATTGCGTCAGCAAAAACGGCAAGCGTAGGAACCGATATGGAGGTAATGAAAAAAGCAGGCGA
>CAYHML010000070.1:0-3926 GCA_964357675.1 uncultured Candidatus Saccharibacteria bacterium
TACCAATCTGCAATATTTTTTTCTACTTCCGTACGTGCACGCGCATACAACTGGCGCGATGACGCGATGACGTCGTCTTTGCTTGATTTTTCTGGAGGAAGAATGGGTGGCATGGTCACCGCAGAAAACGGGTGTGATGCGACACCATCAATCATCAACTTCAAATAAATCTGCGTAAAGCCAAGGTTCACCATATCTTCTGCGGTGAACACGGGCGCATATTCTTTCTCAAGCACCTCTGCGTCGGTCGCACCCACGCGGAACATTATCTGAGTGCCTACGTTACCAAACACCGCGGCGCGTACTTTTTCATCCATCTGTTCAATATATTGATGCGCCATAATGAGCGCGAGTTTGTACTTGCGCGCCTCGGACAAAATATCGGCGAATGCTTCGTTGGCGAATGATTGAAATTCGTCCACATACATATAAAAGTTCGGCAGTTTTTTGAGTTCAGGTTCAGTAAGTTCCGCGCGCGACATTGCGGCAAGATAGATCTTGGTGATGATCATACCACCGAGAAGGTTCGCATTGCCCTCCCCCATTTGTCCTTTAGAAAGATTTACAATGAGAATCTTTCGTTCATCCATCGCTTTACGTAAATCAAAACTCGAATGTGCCTGTCCAATGATGTTTCTAATAAGCGGGTTGGAAGTGAATTGTCCGAGCTTATTTTGAATACCGGGGACCGCTTCTTTTGCATACTGCTCGCTGTATTTCGCAAATTCATCAACCCAATACGATCTCACTGACGGATCTTTTATGTTATCTACTACTTTTTTTCGATATGTTTTGTCCGTAAGTACTCGACTAACCCCGAGGAGCGTTGAACCTGGATATTCAAGAAGTGCGAGTAAGGCATTCATGAGAATGTACTCCATACGCGCCGACCACGTTTCTGGTCCCCAGATTTTTTTGAATGCACTCATAAGCCCATTCGCCACCAAGTGACGTTTATCCGCGCCGACGTCCTCCATCACATTGAATGATATCGGATTCTCCATATCAAACGGTGCAAAGTAAATAACATCCTTAACGCGCTCGGGTGGAATATATTCAAGGAGCAGTGCCGCAGATTTTCCGTGTGGATCGATGAAGGCAAATCCTTCGCCGTTCTTTATATCCTGCACCGCCATATTCTCAATCGCTGTAGACTTACCCATACCCGTCTTCCCGATGATATACATATGACGCGTGCGGTCTTCAGCTTTAATACCAAAAGGCACACGCTTGTTGCGACGATCTGTTTCCGCAAAATAAGTGATACGATTTTTATCGTAAAGGTGCATACGTTATGTATATTGTACCACGCAATTATATTTTTTCTCTATCTGTTTTACAAACACACCGCTCTTACAAATAAATTTGATATTAATTTTTTTGAATCGTTGAGAGAATACCGATACCAACAAGAACGAAACACCCTGCCGTAATGAGCGCGCTCATCGGACTCGCAAATTCCCATAAATATCCGCCACCAATACCGGCAATCATCAATCCAAAACCCGTCACCGCATTTACGAGTCCATATGCGCCACCACGCTGTTTCTCTGGCGAAAGCTCTGCAGCAAATGCACGTGTAACACCGTCAGTTAATGCTGGGAAAAGTCCAAGAATTAAAAATCCTATCGCAAGAGTAATCGCCCCCTCTGCCATAAAAACAACAAACTACCCAACAATAAGCGCAATATACCCCATACGAAGCACGGCACGTGCGCCAAGATGGTCACTAAAATGTCCTCCAGTGTACGAGAAAACCGCATACGAAACACTGTAAAACATATAAAAGAGTGGTATCGATGCAAGCGCGAAACCAAGATGTTGTGTTTTTAGAAGAAGCACGGCGACTGGAATACTACCAACCGCAAGAAAAAAGAGCGCAATGAGATATCTCCTGAAACTTTTTGGGAATACCGAAAGTTTTTTGAGTGATAAACCATTACCATTGAGCGAACCCTTCACGTCTTTAATAAAAAAGAGTGACGCCACCGCACACAACCCCGCAACAAAAGCAGTAAGGAAAATAATATTAAAACCTCCAGGATATGCACGCAAAATGAAATACGCAGTAAGGGGACCGAGGATTCCTCCAAACGTATCCATCGCACGATGAAACCCAAACGCGTGTCCCATATGCTCGGGTGGCGTCGAAAGCGAAATGACTGCATCACGGGCGCCATCACGAACCCCTTTCCCTATACGATCGGCAAAGCGTAACCCTAATACACCTCCCACCGATGACACAAGTAAATAAAGAGGGCGCGTTGCTGTAGAAACCACATACCCAAGAACTACAAAAGGCTTTCGTCGCTCGAGTTTGTCAGAATAACGTCCTGCGTAAATTTTGATGACATTTGCAGCACCGTCAGCAACACCCTCTACCAGTCCGAGGGCGCCAGCACCCGACTTCAACACTGACGTAAAAAAGGCGGGAAATATAGAAAGCGTCATTTCAGACGCAAAATCATTTAAAAAACTCGTAACCCCCAAGAGAAACACATTGCGTGGTGGACGATACTTCATAATTCATAGTATATCAAACCGACCACAATAAAAGGAAAACCCCATCTTGTGAGATGGGGTTTTATCTTTATGCGATCTTCTTTGCGAGTGCTGAGAGGCGGGATTTTTTGCGTGAAGCGGTGTTCTTTTTAATAAAATTGGTCTTTGCTGCCTTGTCGATAGCCTGATATGCCTTGGACAATGCTGCTGAAACAGCTTTTTTGTCCTTTGACGCAACGAGCGTACGAACTTCTTTCACTGCTTCTTTAAGGGCTTTTTTGCGACGGTCATTAAAAACCTTCTTGCGTTCTGACCCGCGAATTGCCTTTTTTGCTGATGTGGTAATTGCCATAGTTCACCCACCATACCGTGTTTTTAACTTTTTTGCAAGTTTCTTGGTAGAATATAAGTACTATGGATCTCCAGACTCTCAAACGTCAATTTTTTGAACATCTAGAAATAGAAAAAGGACGTAGCCTTAAAACAATAGAAAACTACGAACGCTACCTCGAGCGTTTTTTGTCTTTTACAAAAGTTTCTAACCCAAAAGACATCACCGACGACACCGTGCGTGAATTTCGCCTTTGGCTCAATAGGCAATCAAGTGGTACGCGTGAAGATGGACGAATCGAAACGCTCAAGAAAAAAACACAAAATTACTATTTGATTGCACTCCGTAGTTTCCTCAAATATATGCGCAAGCGTGGCATTGAATCGCTCTCCCCTGAACGCATCGAACTTGCAAAAGTTGCTGAACGTGACCTTGACCTTATCTCAGAAGCTGACCTTAAACGCTTGCTCTCTGCACCAGATGGCAGTGATATTAAAAGTTTGCGTGATCGTGCAATGCTTGAATTATTTTTTTCTACTGGGCTACGTCTTTCTGAACTCTGTTCGCTTTCACGCGATCTTGATCTCAACAAGGACGAATTTTCTGTACGTGGAAAAGGAGAGAAAGTTCGTGTCGTATTTCTATCAGACAATGCGCGTGATGCCGTTCGAACCTACCTTTCAAAACGCACCGATATGGAAAACGCGCTCTTTGTGAATCTTGGTCGTAAGTCAAAGGTCAAAGGTCAAATGTCAAATGTCTCTACTCGCCTCACCCCGCGCTCTGTTGAACGCATCGTAAAACACTATGCCATAAAGGCAGGTATTTCAAAAAAAGTCACCCCTCATATTTTGCGCCACTCATTCGCCACCGACCTCCTTCAAAATGGTGCGGATATTCGTTCCGTACAAATGATGCTTGGTCACGCCAACATTGCCACCACACAAATCTATACTCACGTCACCAACAAGCAACTAAAAGACATCCACAAGAAGTTCCACTCAAAGTAAAAGATAATTCAAATATTTTTCGTGCTACAATAAAAGCGGTATTTACCCCGGGGCAAAGCCCCGGTCAAAATGTGTTCGCTTCG
>CAYHML010000071.1:0-3850 GCA_964357675.1 uncultured Candidatus Saccharibacteria bacterium
TAACTTGAAACTTCGGGTCGCATCATTATTAACGCATACAATACTAACTGCCTCGAAGGAAAGATTACGTATACAAAGCAAGAAAGTGCATATCGTGGGGCATGGTATAGATACTAATTTTTTCTCTCCCGATGAAAGCGTCAAACGCGAACCGTTCCTCTTTTCTGCAGGAAGACTTTCTCCAATTAAGCGCCACGACCTTGTGATTGAAATTGCAGCACGAGAAGGAATCCCCCTTCATATTGCCGGCGAGGGAGAGGAGCGCGGAAATCTCGAATCTCTTGCTCGAAGGGTCGGAGCTAATGTTGTATTCCTTGGCGCACTCAGTCATGTGCAACTTCGTGATGAGTATCGTCGCGCTACTCGATTTATTCATCGTTCAGAAACCGGCTCGCTCGATAAGGTGGTGTTAGAGGCGGCAGCATGTGGTTGTCCAGTAGACACGACAGATCCCGCACTCGTTGGTTTGCCTCTTTCTCCATCGTATGTTCGTGAGCATCATGGGCTTCCTGCACTCGTTACGCGCATACTTTCATTGTATGAAACAACAAACTAATAACAAGGTGCCAAGCGTATGCTTCTTTGGTATCTATGACCCATCGTACCCTCGTAACCGAGTGCTTGTTCGTGGTTTTGAAGAGAATGGGTACAAGGTTTTTCATTGTCGTGTAGATCCAAAAAAACATAAAGGGATATTCAAATTTTTTCTCCTTGTGCGCGAATATATGAGTCTTCGAAAGAATAAAATTGATCTCGTTATTGTTGCGTTCCCTGGGCATACGGTTGTGTGGCTCGCGCGGATCCTTTTCGGTCCGCGTATTATTTTCGATGCATTTGTTTCGCTCTATAATTCAAACGTGGAAGACAGAAAACGATATCGCGCATTTTCATTACATGGTCTGTGGAACCAGTTCCTTGATTGGCATAGTATGAAGTTTGCATCAATTATTCTTTTTGATACGAATACTCAGATCCGTTACGTTGCGAAAAAGTTTAGTATTCCTCTTCAGAAATTTCGTCGAGTGTTTGTTGGAACGGATGATACTATTTTTAATCCGCGCAAACAAAAAGACAGCCACGGCCATTTTATTGTTCATTTCCATGGAACATTCATACCTCTTCATGGCATCGAATATATCATCGATGCCGCAAAACTTCTTGAGTGTGATACAGATATTATCTTTGAGATTATCGGTGATGGGCAAGAACGAAAAGGTATTGAAGAAAAAATATCTGCGGTTGGAGGAGTAAAGAATATTCGACTGTTTCCACGGATGTCGTACGAAGAACTTGCAACAAGTATTGCTCGTGCGGATATTTGTTTGGGAATTTTTGGAACAACGAGCAAAGCGGCGATCGTGATCCCAAACAAGGTTTTTGAAGCACTTGCTTCTCAAAGGGCGCTTATTACAATGAAAAGCGAAGCGATTAACGAGCTTGCTCTCAATGGACAAAATATGCTTTTGTGCAACCCGGGTGACCCGCGCGATATTGTAGATAAAATATTGCTTCTGAAACAGGATATGGCGCTTAGAAACAATATCGCTCTGCACGGGTATCAATTGTTTACAAAAGAGCTTATCCCCTCTATACTGGTTAAACACCTCATTTCAACTCTATGAATTCAATAGCAAGCTACTATAACAAAAAGGAACAATATAGTCCGAGTGGAGAACGGGTTCGTCGCGTCGTTCAGATACTCGGGGACGATATAAAAGGGAAAAAGATTCTTGATATCGGATGTGGAAACGGCACCATGGGTAAAGCACTCAAAGAAAAAGGGGCTATTGTTTTTGGCACGGACATTTCTAGAAATGCGGTTGAAAAAGCCGCTCACGTTTTGGATAAGGCATTTGTTCTTGATGTAGACGGAGGAGATCTTTCCGTTATTGATAGTGATTATGATGCCATTATCGTTTCGGAGGTAATAGAACATTTGTTTGAATCAAAGAAATTTTTGCTCAATGTGAAAAGTCGCATGAAGAAAGATTCAGTGCTTATTCTCACCACGCCAAATTTTCTGATGTGGACGAATAGAATAAAGATGTTTTTTGGGAAGTTCGAATATACGGAAACAGGGTTTCTTGACGAGGGACACATACATTTTTTTACCTATAATTCCTTGAAAAAACTTCTTGAATTGACAGGACTTGAAATTGAAAAAGAGAACCATATTATACATCCAAAAATTCCGCATACGATAGGAATTCTTCGCCCGAATCTTTTCGCATTTCAGTTGATTATAAAAGTAAAAAAAGCATGAGGATCTTATTCATGGTAAGTATGTGTATGTCGGTCATGTATCACGAGGAATGACAAAAATTTATATCTACAAGAAAATAGAAGGAGTTTCTTGCATACCGGAACTATATCCTGTCTGGGGTATTGAAAATGAGAGTATAGAGAATCAGCTTAATATCAAGAGAATCTTACCTTTTTACCGGAACGCATTTTTTGAGGTAGTCGCTACTCCGTACGATGCTGATTTTATTTTGGTTCCCCATATTTACAACATCATACAGAAAAAAACGCCGACGTATCTCGATGATGCGGTACACTTTTCTCTTCAAGAAAAGAAACCCCTCTTGTTGTTTGCCTACGGAGACGATGATTCTGATATCGCACTTAAAAATACGGTCATTTTTCGTTATGCTCAGTACCGACACAGAAAAAGACAAAATGAGATAATAGTACCACTCTATGCTCCGGATGGATCTCTCGAAACATCATTATTTTTTCTCGAGAAACACACAGGAGCTCCTACCGTAGGTTTTTGTGGTTTTGCGCAGTACCCCTCTCTGCGGTCTGCCGTGAAGGCCTTTGTAAAGAATTTTTTATGGGAGGTAGCTGCACTCATTCAGAGAAAACCGACAATTCGTGCACGTAAAGGCGGTATTTATTTTAGAAAAAAGATACTCGCTATACTTAGTGTATCTCCGCACGTAAAAAATGCATTTATTGTAAGAAATTTTTTTTCGTCTCACAAGAAAACAATCCGCATTGACTTGGATCGTGTGCGACAAGAATTTTTGGATAATATTACTAAAAACGATTTTGCTCTTGCGGTGCGCGGTGATGGAAATGCCTCGATGCGATTTTATGAAGCGCTCTCTCTAGGGAGGATCCCCGTTGTGGTTGATACAGATGAGATATTTCCGCTTGAAGATATTATTAATTACCATGATTTTTGTTTGTTTATCCCGCTAGGGGACATACATTGCGCTGACGCGTTAATTCGAAAATATTATAATGAAATGTCACCCGAGGACTTTTTAAGGAAACAGAAACTGGCGCGCGAGATATTTGAGAAGTATGTGCGAGTTGATAAATTTTATGAGCTCATTTTTAGTAGGCCTGAAGAGATATTAAAACGGGTTAAACTTTGATTTTGGTGGGGCTATTTGGGGACTGTCGGGGGTAGGGTGTTCATGGTATACTTTCAAAATCTTGAGTAATAAAGGTATGAAATTGTATTATATTGCCAACGCGCGAATGCCTCACAAGAAAGCATATGCTATTCAAATCGCCAAAATGTGCGAGGCTTTTATTGAGGAGGGTGTGGACTTGGAACTTGTCATACCGCGACAAAAAGGTATTGTTGATGATATCAAGGATTACTATAAGCTTCGTCCATCGCTTCGCGTGACGAGATTACCGTCCTTTGATCTCTATGCGCGTGGCAGATGGGGGTACTTTTTAAGTGGCGTGAGTTTTACAATTTCATATTTCGTATACATTTTTTTAAAAAGATGCCAAGGGAAACGAGGTGTTATTTACACGATAGACATGGATACATTCTCGTTCGCGGTAAGTGCATTCTTGGGTATGCCTTGTTTCCTTGAGACACATG
>CAYHML010000072.1:0-3797 GCA_964357675.1 uncultured Candidatus Saccharibacteria bacterium
AAATGTACTGCGAATTTTTTTATTTGCCGTAACGCCACCACCGAGAATTATCTCGCGCACGTGATATTTTTTTGCAGCAGTGAGTGTTTTTGCAACAAGAACTTCGGTTGCCGCATCCTCAAATTCTTTCGCGATACATGCCCTGTCTTCATCGGTCGGATTGATAATATTTTTTAGCGTATAGAGCACTGCAGTTTTAAGTCCTGCAAATGAAAAGTCTAGATCACCAGATTTAATCATTGGGCGGGGGAGGGGAAAACGCGGAACATCTGTGCGAGGTGCTTTTTCTGCGAGCTTTGAAATTTCTGGTCCCCCGGGATACGTGAGCCCGAGCATACGCGCCACTTTATCAAACGCTTCGCCTACAGCATCGTCGCGTGTTTGCCCAAGGATTTTGTAAGTTCCTTTGCGGGGAATAAGCACGAGCTCGGTGTGTCCTCCTGAAATGAGGAGCGCAAGTGCTGGGTAGTAAATAGGAACAATATGGTATGAGGTAGTTGGCGTTTTTGTTTTTGCCGGTTCAAGAAGAGAGGCCACGATGTGTCCTTCCATATGATTAACGGGGATGACAGGAATACCCCAGAGTACGCCGAGGGCTTGCGCGGTGTTAATGCCGACCCACAGTGCTGGTTCAAGGCCGGGACCGGCGGTAACAGCGATAGCGTCAATGGTTGGCGTTTTGAGTGAAAGAAGTTCTTTTTGAAATGTTGCAAAAAGTTCAGGTTCTTTATGAAAGATTTTTTCAAGTGTGCGCAATTCTTTTGATAAAAGTACCCGAGTTTTTTTAAGGGGGCGATGCAACTTTGCGTTGGTGAGCGCATTGGTGATGAGCGGAATGATATTTTTTGCGTGCTCGCGTCGTGCAACGGTAGGGAATACCCCGCCGTATTGCGCGTGCATACTCGATTGAGTGAGGAGTTCATTTGCGAGTACTCTGATACGCGCACCACGAGAAATACCCTTCGCGGTGGTGCGGGTTTCAAGTATAGAAATTCCTGTTTCATCACAGCTTGTTTCGATGGCGAGAATGCGCATAGTGTTAGGTAGTTTTCTGATGAAAAAGATGAGGATTTTCTTTAAGTAACTCTACGATAAGCAAGAAATACTCCTGTATCGTGGGATCGTGAGTAACCTTATCACGTTTCCCTTCATAAAACATTTCGAAAGAGATTTTGAGGTGTTCCCATGATCGCCCCTCGTCGAGCCTAATATTAAGAATGGGGAGTATCTTGTCTAGCGCGTAGACGAACTTACTTTCCTCATCATTCGTTTCTTGATAGGAAACAATCGTCGCACTGAGTGAAGGAAAGTCGGGATGATCTTGAAGGAGTTTTTTCGCTACTTCTTTTTCGAGCTCTTTTTTGCTTTTGTCCTCTTCCTTCGTGCGATAAAAAGATATATCACCGGTGTATGCTTCAGTGAGGTCGTGACAAAGCGCGTAGAGGAGCACCTTTTCTTTATTGAGAGGGAGTTTTTGTTTTTCTATGAGGTACCATGCGATGAGTGCCAACTGAAAACTATGCTCAGCGTCATTTTCAAAACGGTCCTCGCCGGTTGCGTAAATCGTACGTTGTGTCTGCTGGAGCCGATGGGTGAGCGCTACCATATTAATGAGCGCCTCGAGCGGGGACTTTTCCTTCATATTGGTTAGCATAGCAGAAAAGCAAAGAGGCGCAACTTTTTAAAAAGTTGCGCCTCCTTGGGTACGAGCTGGTAATTTTTATGAAAAAATAGTAAGGACTACAGGAACAATTCCTGCAAGTGAAAGTGGGTAAACAAGGGCAGGAAACTTGGCTTTACTCTCTCTAATTTTTCGCTTGAGGATAGAGAGTGTGATGATGGAGATGAGCGTGTAGACACCAATTGTTCCACAAAGAGCGAGGTAATTCTGCGGTTCGTAGGCGAGGAATGTTAATACTGATCCTGTCACACATTCGCCAAAGATAAGTACCGAAGTAGTAAGTGCGAGCTTGCGATAGGTCTCAATTTTGTATGGCCTAAAAAGGCTTATGAATGTAGTAATGCTTGCAACAAAGAACAAAAGAGCGCCAATAATGTGTGCGGTGAATATATAAGAATACATATGATGAATTATATTTTAAAAATACCTTTTAGGCAATTTGGGGTATGTAGTTGAGACGAAGTAGGGGGTGGAATATTACAAAAGTAGTATTAGGGTGTATAATATAGAGAGAATAAAATTTGTACTGAGCGAGGTGAATTATGGAAAAGTGTCCAAAATGCGGGAGGTACTTGGTTTCCCGTGACGGTTACCGCAGAGTAAAAAGATGCCACGCTTATGGTTGCACGGTTCACATTACTAAGGATGGATATTCGTTCCTTCGTGGTGGTGCGGGGAACACTGTTGAAAGGGTTGAAAAAACCCGTGATGGACGAGAAAAAGTTCTCAAGATATACGACACCGGCTAGGGAAACCTGCCGGTGTTTTTTTTGTGGGCGATGGAGTCTCGGTCCAGAACATTTTTACTCGCCGTCGCTCGTAAAAATTTCCTGACCACGCTTGTGCGACCAGTTCTTGTGAACTGGTAAACCCGCACGCGCCTTCGAGTCCTCTGTCGCCCTACAAACAAAAAAGGCCCCAATGCTCCGCATTGTTGCCTAATTGTTTGTGGGCGATGGAGGACTCGAACCTCCGACCTTTACAATGTCAATGTAACGCTCTAACCACCTGAGCTAATCGCCCGAATGTTTAATAAACTATACTAAGGAGAGGGAGGGATGTGGTTAGGAATATTTTTCCTGCCGTCGCAATAAAAATTTCACGACCCTAGCTCGCTCCCCCCGGACCCCACTCTGTTAAACAACCTCCCGCCTTCGCTCGTCTTCTGCGGACTGCGTCACGCCGAAGCCGAGCTACTGCGAGGCGAAGGCGGAGAGGGAGGGATTTGAACCCTCGAGACTCTTTCGAGCCTGCCGCTTTTCGAGAGCGGTGCTTTCAACCACTCAGCCACCTCTCCCTAAATCATTTTGTATTCAAAATGATCGGGCGACCATTTTGTAAACAAAATGGTTTAGCCAGATATATTTCAAATTGTCGCTATCTCCTCTCCATCATTCTTACCTTATTCACATATAACACGAGGAATGAGGTGCTTTGTATCCTAACATTTTTTTGCATTTTTGACAAAAATTGATATACTGCAAAAGTATTTTTTAGACCACACAAATGGCCTTATCGTCTATCGGTTAGGACACAGGATTCTCATTCCTGGAAGCGGGGTTCGACTCCCCGTAAGGTCACAAAATGTACCGCCAAACTCTCGCGAGAGTTTGGCGGTTTTCATTTTGTAGACCTTACGGGGAGTCGAAAGCCGGAGCCGGTACACAAGACGAGTCTGAGCTTGTCGAAGATGAGTGCTTGTCGGCGAGGCGGGTGAGAAAGCGAACACTTGGAGCTTTCGCAAGGCCGGAGCGCGAACCCAGTGGTCATTCTGCTGAATGAGGCGCGAGAGGGGGTCGCGGAATTTTTCTGTAGAAAAATATCTGTGACCGAGAGTACTTGGTCCGCGCAATGCGTACTCGCATGAGCAGACTTGGTAACTCGTGACCGACTCCCCGTAAGGTCACAAAAGCGTGAATGCAAAAAGACTGGACGGCCCGAAGAGTTATTGAATAAAGACTTTGTGAAAGCGCCGCCCCATAAACCCATTAAGACAGGGTGCATTTTTATAGTGTGAAATCACATATCTCGTTCCCTCCAGAACAGGATTTTGATAAACTAAATTTTATTAACCATTTTAAAGAAAGAATGGCATGTGAGTTAGTAATTAGATTAT
>CAYHML010000073.1:0-3682 GCA_964357675.1 uncultured Candidatus Saccharibacteria bacterium
TATTATGCGACACTTGCGGTCAACGTGAACGGAAGCTATCGTGGTACCGATACCATCCTTCTTGGTGACCGCATCGCACCACAGACATATTATTTCCAAGGCAACAAAGCTATCGTGAATTATGCCGACCGACCTTTTGGTGCGCCGTTTACCATGCAACCAAGTGAAGGGAAAAGTCTCTACCTTCAGTATGACCCAAGCAATTTCAGATTGATACAAGTTGCGATAGATTTTGAAGGTGAGGCAGACCCGAGCCGGATGACACTTGATATGACAACATGGAAATGGATACGCACGGTGTATAACGATGGTACGATTGTCACTCCTCAAAAACCCGATGTTTTTTCTCTTACGTTGAGAAAAGACGGCACATTTTCAGTTAAAACGGATTGTAATTCAATGGGTGGTACGTATGTAGTTTCAGGGAAGGGTATCGAATTCAAGGATATGGCTACGACGTTGATGTATTGCGAAGGCTCACAAGAGCAAGTATTTTCTACAATGTTGGGCAATGTACAGTCTTTCCTCTTTACCTCGCGCGGAGAGCTCGTTCTCGAGCTAAAATTTGATAGCGGTTCAATTATTTTTAGATAATAATTCTTTTTTTATTGCGTGTGATTGATATTATTGTTTAATAGCCACAGTAATTTTTTCCATTTTCTTTTTTTCGGTGTATACTGTGTAGGTAATGGTACTTTCTTTTTTTGGTAAAAAAACACTCGATACATCCTCGGTGCTTCTCGTTGATATTGGGTCAGCGAGTGTTGGTGTTGCGCGCGCACAGCTTTCTCCGAGTGTATCTCCCGTTATTCTAAGCACTACAAGAAACAACATTCCTTTTCAAGAATCTCTTTCATCATCACGGTTTATTGTTGCGATGAATCGCGCGCTTGAGAATTCACTTAAAGACATTAAAGCAAAACACAAAGAGGCGTCGGCACCTGCACATATTTTCTGTGCACTTTCATCGCCGTGGTTCATTCTCAAGAGCCGTCGAATTACGCTTGCTCATGAAGAGGGTGTTTTAGTGACCGAGAAGCTTATCGAGGGTCTCCTCGACGAGGACACTGAGAAGCTTAAAAAAGAGCTTTCTGGTACGTTTCCTTCAGATGATGTTGTGGTTATTGAGAGAAAGGTCATTAAAATCCGTCTCAATGGCTACGAAATTAAAGATTTTTATGGAAAAAAGACCACTGAACTAGAAATAGAGAGTGTGGTGAGCTTATCATCCCGACGTGCTATTGAAACGATCAAGCGTTTACTGTCACATTTTTCCGTTGGTTCGCAAATACATTTTACCGCATTTCCACTTGCTGCGTTTAGTGCAATTCGTGATATGTTCCCCAAAGAGCAAAATTTCCTCTTTTTAGATATTACCGGAGAGGCGACGGATGTTTCCCTTATTGTGCGTGACGCGATTAAAGAAACAATGCTCTTCGCACGAGGTAAAAATTTTTTTATTCGTGAAATTTCAAATAAAAAGAAAACGTCGCATGAGGAGGCGGTCTCTCTTTTCTCGCTATTTCTTCGTGATGAGCTTGGTGCAAATGAAAAAAAGGTTATAGAAAATATTATTAACCATAGTCGTGATGAATGGCGAGAACGTTTTGAAAAAGCACTCGACATCCCTCTGCCCTACCTTACTCCCGTACATAAAGTGTTTTTCACTGCTGATGCGGATAGTAAAAAACTTTTCGAGGAACTTATCAAATCGTCCCACGCACGAATACTTGATAAAAATGAGTGCGAGGTGTGCTATTTGGATTATGCGATATTGGCAAATTTTGTTACGTTTGCGAGTGAAGTAAATAGAGATCCATTTTTGATGCTCGAATCACTTTTTGCAAAAAAAATGTTGGTACCCTAACATACGTGGATAGAAAAATGGTATAATATTTATTACAGAGTTCTCGATAAAAAATGACTATAAAATATGGACGGTATCAATAAAAAACCAATGCAAGATATGTTTGTTTCAGGAAACAATATTCCTGCACGAAGACCATCCACATTGCCTCTGGTCGAGTCCCCTTCGCGTACTGATATTTCTGATCGTATTACAAAAAATTCTTTTTTTGAAAATGCTTCAGTAAAATCAACACCATCCCTTTCTCTAGAAAAGAAGAAATCGTCTCGTGGACGCATGTGGTTCATTCTTTTTCTCGCAATGCTTGCAACGGGAGGTGTTTTGTTTGCCATTGATTATTTTTCAGGCGCAACCGTTAAGATTCTTCCCATAGTAAAAGAGACTACGCTCAATCATCAGTTTGTCGCTGAAAAATCACCTACCGGCAACGCACTTGCGTTCCAATATATGAGCCTCGAGGAAAAAATGGGAAAAGAGGTTCCTGCAGTAGAGGAGAAGAAAGTTCAATACAAAGCGTCAGGGAAGGTGGTGATTTATAATGCATACAATGGCAATAATCAGCGCCTTATCAAAAACACCCGTCTCGAAACTCCGGATCACAAGATTTTTCGTATTCGAGATTCTGTTGTTGTCCCTGGTGCAAAGATGGTGAATGGGAAAGTTACAAATCCAGGCTCTGTTCTTGCTGTTGTTGATGCGGATCTCCCTGGTAAAGAATACAATATTGGGCTCGCTGATTTCACTATCCCTGGATTTAAGGAATCAAAAGATCTCGACCGCTATGCAAAGTTTACGGCGCGCTCAATGGAAAATTTCCCTATTCAAGGTGGGTTTTCGGGGACAATAAAAGTACCTGCCGAAGAAGATGTGGCGAAGGTGCGTGCTGAAATTAAAGAAGCACTAAAAGAAGTTGCACTTAAAAAAGCTGAGGCAGAGATTCCTTCAGAGGTAAGTTTTTTTCCCGGAAGTATTGTACTCACCTTTGAAGAGATGTCCCCCGATCTTTCTGTAGAAAACGCAAACAAAGTAGTAATGAAGGCGACTGTGTCAGTCTTCTTTTTTGATACTGAGCTTTTAACAAAAAAAATTATGGACGTAGTTTTTCCTGATTACGAAGGAGGACCACTTGCAATACGCAATATTCCAGAAATCTCCTTTTCATTCAACGAAGCTGTTGACAAGGTAGTTCTTTCTGATATTTCTCGTATGACATTTACTCTTGCAGGGAACCCATCGTTTGTGGGTAACATTGATGCTAAAAAAATTACATCAGAAATAGTAGGGAAGGAAAAGAAAGACTTTAATACCTATATTGAAAGTCAAAAAAATATACAAAAGGCAGATGCGTTTATTCGTCCGTTTTGGGACACCGTATTTCCCACTGACCCAGAGCAGATAGAGATAAAAATTATTACAGAGTAGCGTGCCCATTGTTCTGTTGGTTGACGTACTATAGTAACATCTGGTATTATAAGGCTTCACTATGGCAGAAAAAGAAGAATTAGTACAAGGAGAAGTTACTGAGGCGCTCCCGAACACAATGTTCCGCGTAGAGCTTCCTGGAGGAGAAATCCTTGTTTCATATCTCGCAGGCAAGATGCGCCTTCATCGTATTAAGGTTCTCGTGGGGGATAAGGTCATTGTAAAATTAGACCCATATGGTGGCAAAGGACGTATTGTAAAAAGGGTTTAGAGAGGGCGGTACACGGCTTTTCTTAAGGCTACGGACAAAGGAACGTGGTAAACCTTTTGTGGGGCCGCCGCATTGCCTCATGTAAGAATCGTACCATGGAGTACTATTGAAGTGATTAACTT
>CAYHML010000074.1:0-3524 GCA_964357675.1 uncultured Candidatus Saccharibacteria bacterium
TCTTAGCATAAATGGGGTATATTGGGTACTTAGATGAAGAATATACAGTACTTGGAGGTCGAACCTCCAAGTTGAACACAACAATAAAATGACTTCACTTCCGACCAAAAAAACAAAAATTTTGTACGTTATTACCAAATCAAATTTTGGTGGCGCGCAAAAATATGTCTACGATCTCGCACGAAGTCTTCCCTGTGATCAATTTGAGGTTATGGTTGCCCTTGGCGGTGAGGGGGTGCTCGCAGAAAAACTTACCAACGCGCACGTCTCTACTGTATATATCCCCTCGCTTCAACGTGATGTAAATCCTCTCAAGGATTTTACAACCCTCATCGCACTATGGAAACTCTTTCGCAAAGAACGACCTGATGTCATACACTTGAACAGCGCAAAAGCAAGTGGCCTTGGTGCACTCGCAGGACGTCTTGTCTTGGTAAAAAAAATAGTGTTCACGGCTCACGGATGGGCGTTCAATGAAGACCGCTCACCTCTTTCGCGATTCCTCATCACAATTTTTTCGTGGATGACAGTACTGTTATCACACAAAACAATCGCCGTTTCTGATGCGGTAAAAAACGACACGGCAAAATGGCCTTTCGTACACAACAAAATCATCACCATCAGAAATGGCATTTCGGCACCACAGTTCACCACGTGCGATGATTCACGTTGTGATATAGAAAGCATTACAAACATTTCATTTCCTAAAGACGCGTTCATAATCGGCACGGTTGCTGAACTACACAAGAATAAAGGGCTTACCTACGCACTCAATGCATTTACACAACTTGCGTCTAGAAATCCTAATATTTTTTATGTTATTTTTGGCGAAGGAGAAGAGCGCGCGAACCTGCAAGCAATCATTAGAGAGCACGGTCTCGAACAACGTGTCTTTTTATCAGGTTTTATAAAAAATGCCGTACAGTATATGCCGGGGTTTGATTGCTTTTTACTTCCGTCAATTAAAGAGGGTCTTCCGTATGTCCTACTCGAAGCAGGACTTGCGTACCGCCCAGTTATAGCAACTCTCGTAGGTGGAATTCCAGAAATAATAGAAGACACAAAAACAGGGCTCCTTGTTCCCTCAAAAGACGCCTCGGCTCTAGCCAGTGCTATCACGTGGATGATTTCAAACCCTAGCGAACGTGCGGTCCTTGGGGAAAAACTTAATGAAAAAATCAACAGTTCATTTACCCTAGAACAGATGGTGGACAAAACGGTTGCGCTTTATTATAGAAAATAATATACTATGCACTATGCAAGGCATTGAATTTGAAACAGACAACGCTAGTTCCTCACCACAGAAACATATTTCCACTGAAAAAACGTCCGCGATGGTGGAGCTACTTCTGAAATTCGGCGTAAAAGATACCTCTACAGCAAACTATATTCTTTTAGGTACGGCAGGGATTCTTTTAGGAGCTACTATTTTTATTTATGCAGGATTGATCGGAGAACCCGAGATTGATCAAGAAGCAGCGGCACGGGTAATTTTATTAATGCAAAACTCTCAACGATAATATTTATGAATATAAAAAAAGAAAAAAAAGGATTTACTATCATCGAACTCCTTATCGTATCTGCAATCATTGGGTTACTTTCTGCCGTCGTTCTTCAAAGTTTGAATACCGCACGCCAACGATCTCGTAACGCAACAAGGTTATCCCAAATTGACCAAATCAATAAAGCAATGGAACTTTATGCAACAGGAGGGGCAAACAAATTGCCATACTCAGGTAATCAATGGAGTTGTCTGGGGCTCAGTAGTGGTACGTGTTGGGGTGGGATTGGTTGGTACATACAATTAAACACTGCGGTCAGTACAAATATTGCAGGGGGTGCTATCCCAAGAGACCCAAGTATCTCAACAGGAAGCCCTGGTGATTATTACGTGTATCACTCAAGTTATCCTGCGATTACTACAGGAAACTGCACCGCGACGCTATGCCCTGCTGGAGCATACCTTTCATGGGTTGTGGAGAATAGCACCAACTGTGGAAGAGGTAAGCACTAGCAAAACGTTTCTACGGGAAGTCAATGTGTTCTCCGTGTAGGAGATCAGGTTACTACTCTATAATTCTGATTTCAATTCTTACTAACAATAAAGCGCGCATCGTACGATGCGCGCTTTTGTTTGAGGGAAACAAGAATACTTCCTATCCCCTTCTCTGAAATTTCTCCCACACTACCAAAAGTGGTGAAGCAATGAATACTGATGAATACGTACCGATAAAAATACCCATCCAAAGCACGAGTGAGAAATCTTTTGTCGATGATGGACCAAAGAAGAAGAGTGTTGCAAGCACAAACATTACCGTCACGGAGGTATTGATAGAACGGGTAAATGTCTGCTCGAGGGATTTACCCACTGTGGTAGCAAAATCGCTTGAAAGCTTGTTCTTTAGGTTCTCACGAATACGGTCAAATACCACAATCGTATCGTGTACTGAAACACCCATAATAGAGAGGAGTGCCACTACAAAGAGCGTATCAACTTCTTTTCCAAGCCATACAAACACTCCCGCAGGCACGATGATGTCATGAAGAAGCGTGAGAGTTGTTACCATACCGTATTTCCAAGATGAAATTGGTAGAGAAACACGGCGGAATGCGTAGGCAATAAAGAGCACGATTCCCACAATCACCAAGATGATAGAAATCAACGCTTTTGAACGAAGCTCTTTACCAATCGTTGGTCCAATAGAATTAAAACGCTTTTCTTCTATTTGAAACTCTCCATTCAACGTAAGGGTGCTAACGAGTGTCTGATGTTCTGGTTCTGAGAGCGCTTTTGTTTTAATGATCACATCGCGCTCGCCAGCAACCTGAATGCGTGCATCAGTGAATCCTGCTGAATCAAGCGCGCTTTTGAGCACTTCAGTATCGGGAAGTTTGTCATACGCAACCTCAATAATAGAACCACCCTTAAAATCGATACCGGTTGTAAAGCCCTTGGTTACCATTGCAAACACGGAAAGCGCAATCGTGATAGTAGAAAGGATAAAGAAAATATTTCTATATTTGATGATAAACATAATAGTTATTTTAATTTAAGGAAACCACTGCCGAACAGTGCGCGGACAAATGCACTGTGTCCCGAAAATGGGAGCGCAAAGAGAAGCACGCGGGAAATCGTAATCGCTGAGAACATCGATACCACTACACCAAACCCAAACGTGAGGGCAAAACCTTTGATCAAACTCGTACCAAACCAAAAGAGAATGAGTGAGGTAATGATACTTGAAATGTTTGAATCACGAATGGATGTCCACGCGCGCGCAAATCCTTCGCGTACCGCATCGTGCACACTGTGACCCTTGCGGAGTTCCTCTTTCGTGCGCTCAAAGATAAGAATGTTTGCATCCACCGCCATACCAATAGAGAGAATGAACCCTGCGATACCAGCCGAAGTGAGGGTAATTCCAAAAAACTTGAAGAGTACCAACATAATAATCGTGTACATCGCAAGAGCGAGTGCAGCAACAATTCCCGGTAAACGATACCAGAGGATAAGGAACCCTGCC
>CAYHML010000075.1:0-2346 GCA_964357675.1 uncultured Candidatus Saccharibacteria bacterium
CTTCCGATCTCGCAAGAGGAGAATCTACTTTTGAGACTGCGGGAATAATAACGAGCCCCGCTTCGCGTGCCATCGCGAGGACCGAGAGCGTCTGCGCCTGCACCCCTTGCGTTGCATCCACAAGAAGGATCGCTCCCTCCACGGCTTTCATTGCACGCGATACTTCATACGAAAAATCAATATGCCCCGGCGTGTCGATAAGGTTGAGCACGTAGCGCGCGCCCTGATACTCGTGTTCCATACGAACAGGTTGCATCTTGATGGTGATGCCACGCTCACGCTCAAGCTCCATAGAGTCAAGCACTTGCTCCTTCATTTTGCGCACCTCCACCGTATGCGTCACCTCGAGCATACGATCAGCAAGTGTCGACTTACCATGGTCAATATGTGCGATAATAGAGAAATTGCGAATGTGTTTGAGATCCATAAGTAATAAGTGATGATAGCCGTACTGGCTCGTGCAAGAACCATACCATAGAAATAGCAATGTTTCTACTGTTCAATTTCAGAGCTCGACTTTTAAATTTGCGTCTTTTATAAATTTACGCCCCAAGAAAGTTATATCTCCTCCCGTTCAGGAACCACGACGCCAGATTTCCAGAATTTATTAAAAAGTGCGGCGCGAACTTCCTTGATATCGGTATTATTCATCAGCTCAAGAATACACCACCACGTAAGGAGTCCTGCAACACCACCCGCGAGCCCCTGCAAAAAGATACCCCAGAATGTATCGAGATTAAGATAAAGTCCAAACACTTCCAAAAATTCATATGCAACAATTCCTGCAATAAGTGATGAGAACAAACCTTGAATAAGTGTTCTCTTGAGCAGTGAGAGCAGTGGGCCAAAACGTTTACGGAAAAGATAGATGAGAAGGAGAGTGTTAAAAAACGTGCCAATGGAATAAGCGAGTGGGAGCATCAACACTTCTGCTCCAGACAAACTTTCTACACGAAGGAGCGAGGTGATGAAATCTTGAAGAAAAGCCGAATGCTCAAACCAGAAAAGAAGACCGTATCCGCCGAAAATAATGATCACCGCAGATAGCGTATTTGCAATAAGCGGAATCCTATTATCCCCCGTCGCATAGAACCCACGCACAAACAGTAACCCGAGTGACTGCATCACAATAGATAGGGCAAAGAGCGCAAGTGTTGCAGCCGTTAACCTCGTAGCTGTCCAGTCAAATGAACCTGAACCAAGAATTACGCGCACAATCTGAGCGCGAAGCACAATAAAAAGCACGAGCGCAGGAAGCGACCAGAAAATAATAGATTTCGCCGCACGAATAATTTGTTCAATAAATTTACCCATTTCATCACTCGCAAAATGTCGCGAAAGCGCTGGAAACGCAGCCGTCGCATACGAGACACCAATGAGCGCGAGGGGTACCGACTGAAGATTGAGCGCAAAATTAAATACCGTCACCGATCCTTCGCTCATGCGCGCCGCCAAGACCACTAACGCTAAAAGGGCAACTTGATTCACAGAAAGTCCAATAGTACGAGGGAGCGAAACGCGTATAACCTCCCAAATATCAGAGAATGAAGGCCTGAGTGATGCCGTAAGTGAAAAACCATTGCGAGAACTGACGAAGAAATGGACGAAGAAATGGAAAAATGCTCCCAGTACCACACCCCCCGCAAGCCCTACGAGCCCAAACGCCGGATAGAAAAATATGGCACCTATAATGATTCCCAGGTTGTAAAGCACGGGTGCAAGAGAGAGCGCAAGGAACTTATGGAGCATTTGCGTAACACTCCCTAAAAGGTTTGAAAGACTGAAAAAAATTGGCGAAAGGAGGAGGATGCGCGTAACGAGAATAAGCTCGCTAAGCTCTTGACCTTCAAACGCAGGAAACAAAAACGGCGTAAGCCATGGAATGGCGAAGAAAAGCCCTGTGCTCACCACGAGGAGTACTATGAAAAAAAATGTAAACACGCCATTCAAAAACTTTTGCGCATGTTCGTCGCTCTCCATCGCGTACTTTGTAAGGATAGGAATAATGACGAGCGCTGACATAAATGAACCTACAATAGCAAACACAAAATCAGGAATACGAAATGCAGCATAGTAAATATCGAGAGTCCCACTCGCGCCAAATGAGTGCGCGAGTAGTCTGTCACGAAACAATGCCACGATTTGTGAGAGAAACGTAAAGAGGGCAATCAAAATTGCTGCTTCATGAAGTCCACGCCATTCACGATTGAGAAGTGAGAAAAGTTTCTTTACCATACAACAATAATACTTAGAGTATACTCGTGAAATGAAACTCGTGCAAACATACACGTATCCTCCACCCCGACGTATAATATACTATAGTATATTATACGTCGGGGTGGAGGA
>CAYHML010000075.1:2356-3517 GCA_964357675.1 uncultured Candidatus Saccharibacteria bacterium
TTCGATGGTGTAGTATACAAGATTAAATTACTCCACGTACTCAACGATAAAACCCGCGTAATTTTCCCCGAGGACGGGCCTCGGGTAAAATTCCGCGGGTTTTCATATTGTCTGTATCGATAAGCCGAATTCTGTACTCCCGAAGGAGTTAGTGACCATTTATCTAGGTGATGAGTTACCCCACCACTCAAGCGGCACTCCCAACTCCAGTAAACTGGAGTTGGGCACGGCCTTGCATTCAGATAAGGATTTAGCCGTTTCACTCCCTGCATCACTGCAAGAACTCACCCAGCCCCAGTTTTGATATCTAGAAAATTCTAAAGACCAAAACTGGGGCTGGGTGCCCTTCACTTTCGCTCGGGGCGTCTCTGCTCGCACCTCTCGGATTACTCCGGACGGGTGTTACCCGCTACCCTTCTGCACAGCTTTCGCCGTGCGAATGTTCGGACTTTCCTCCCCTGTTTTCACAAGGGCAGTCACCTAATACAGGCATATACTATTATAGCACATTTTAACAAAAATGGAAGGGTTAGCAGTTGAACCAAAAACCTCAATTACCAATATGGTAGTTGAGGTTTTTGGTATTTAATTAAGGCTTTGCCTCTTCTTCTTTGGCTTCAGGTTCAGATTTTGCCTCTTTTTTCTCTTTTGCTTCCATCATCTTCACCCAATCCTTCATTATTTTTTCTTGTTTCTTCTTTTCTTTATCGTCACCTTTTCGTACTTTCTTTATAACGCTTGCGCGATCCTCCTTTGACAAGTAATATTTAGCTGAAGAGAATACTGAGTTCATCGAATTTTCTGCAGAATACCCACGACGCACTCTGTTTTCCTGCTCCTCCCAATATTCAACTTCTTTATCAGTCTCCTTGATTATCTTTTGCGTTTCATTATGTGCTTCTATTGCCCATTTGCGTTCGTCTGTTGCCTCCTTCAACTTAATATTTTCTACCGTCTTTTCGAAAGCATCTTTTGCAGTAACCAGTTTTTTCTCCTCAGCACCAAGATCGTCCTTCGCTTTTTTAAATGCCTCTTCTGCTTCGCTAATTTCTTCCTGCAACTTTTCATTACTACCTATTATTTTTGATTCAGCTTGTTTCTTGTTCAAATCCTGTATTTTCTTTACTAAACCACTCTCTGTAGAATTGAAATTAGTCCTCA
>CAYHML010000076.1:0-3485 GCA_964357675.1 uncultured Candidatus Saccharibacteria bacterium
TCCGATCTTTGTAGATGCGTCCCTCGGTTGCCTTTGGGTCGTATGGTTTGTTCAGTTTTTCGGGGATAGTACCCATTTCCACTTTAGAATATCACATTTCCGTTTAACAGAAAAATTTGCTAGTATATCCTCTATGATCGTCACGTACTACGGAAAACAATTTTTCAAAGTTCAGCTCGGGGATACGACAATTGCGTATAACCCTATTAGTAAGGAATCAAAGCATAAAGCATCGCGTTTTGGTGCTGATCTTGTGTTGTCTTCTCTTCGACACGCTGATTTTAATGGTGTGGAACAGTGTATCTATGGTGAGAAAGAACCTGCATTTATCCAAGGTCCGGGGGAATATGAGGTAGGGGGTATTTTTATTAAGGGATTTGGCACGGAAACGGTATACGAAGGAGAAAAGAAAATTAATACGGTGTACGGTATGGTGTTCGAGGGTATCAATCTATGTTTTCTTGGTTCCCTATCTTCAAGCGATGCGCTTTCCCGTGAAGTGAGAGAGGGCCTCGGAGAAATCGATGTGCTCTTTGTGCCAATTAGTGGTGGGGATATGCTTACGCCTGCAGACGCGTACAAACTCACCCTTGCGCTTGATGCGAAGGTTGTGATCCCAATGGATTACGAAGGATCAAAGGGTATGCTTGAACAATTTATTAAGGAGGGAGGTGGAAATGCAGAAAAGACCGAGAAGTTTACTTTCAAGAAGAAAGATCTCGAAGGGAAAGAGGCATCAATTGTTGTGGTGGAAGGTGTGTAAGTTCGAACGATTCGTCCCTTTCTTGTTTTTCTTACTTTATTCCTATGTTTAAAAAAATACAGGAAAAACCTGAGCATGTAAAAAAAAGAATCTCCTTCATTATTACCTTGGTAATTTTTAGTGTCATTGTATTTGTGTGGGTATCATCAAGGACCGCACGTATGGTAATTAACGAGTCGCGCACACGAAGCGCAAGTCCTATCGAGAGTTTTAAAGAAATTTTTAACGGGGGTATTTCTGACATACAAAATACGATTACAAAATCTGATTTTTTTGGTGGTGATGACAAAGAGATTGTTACAGACGCCGTCCCACCCGTAGTACTGTCTCAACCTGCCACTTCTACATCCCGTTTTGATGCGTCTGGCGTGGTAATTATTGATCTTGCGACGAGTACAAAAAGTGTTCGTTAGTTGCGCGCTCTGTTCCTAGAATAATTGAGTTTAAGAACTTTTGTTTTGTGGTAAACTAATAGTAATGCGCGTAAAAAGTCTAGAAATATCGGGGTTCAAATCATTTGCTCGAAAGTGTGTTTTCGAATTTGGGGCACAAGTATCATCAATCGTTGGTCCCAACGGTTCAGGTAAATCAAATGTTGCGGAAGCATTGCGCTTTGTGCTCGGTGAGCAGTCTCTGAAATCAATGCGTGGGAAGCGAACCGAAGACCTCATCTTTAATGGTTCAAAAACGGTAGAACGACAAAATCGCGCTAAGGTGGTTATTACGTTTGATAATCGCGACCGTACATTTCCGGTGGATTTTGACGAAGTATCGATCGCACGCGAAATTCATCGCGATGCTTCGAGTGAATACTTTTTGAATGGTTCATCAGTGCGCCTTAAGGATGTTGTTGAGCTTCTTGCTTCTGTGCATATCGGTGCATCGGGTCACCACATTATTTCGCAAGGAGAAGCGGATCGTATCTTGAATGCGACACCTCGTGATCGTCGCGCGATGATTGAGGATGCGCTTGGGCTTAAAATATATCACTGGAAGATTGCAGAAAGTGAAAAAAAACTCGTCAAAACAGAGCAGAATATGCGTGAGTCAGAGTCGCTTCGTCGTGAGATTGCGCCTCATATTAAATTTTTAAAGAAACAGGTTGAAAAAGTAGAGCAAGCGCGCAGTCTTCGTGATGAGCTGATGGAGCTTTATCGAGAGTACCTCAAGCGTGAAGAAGTATATTTGAGCTACACACGAACAAAACTGCACACTGAAAAACAAGAACTCGATGTCAGTCTCAGAGACACTAGCGAAGCACTTACTAAAGCAGAATCGCTCCGTGGACATAATGTGGGGCAAAGCCCAGAAAATACGGCACTCCTTGATGCGCGTGGTGAGCTCGGTAATGCGCGTCGTGAACGAGATGAATTAGGAAGGAAAATTGGTCGCCTTGAAGGAATGATTGAAATGGAAACGCGACGCCTTGATCGACCTGTGGAGTCTGCCGACAAGATGGTTTCGGCACGGGAAAGCGAGCAGCTTGCACAAGGGCTCTATGAGGAACTTGGGTATGCTGAATCAAGCGAGGACTATCTTTATATTAAGGGAGTGGTGAGTAGAACACGTGCGCGCGTGGGACAATTTTTGGAACACCTACGAGGCGGTGGTGAGGGTGTGACTGATACTCGTCGTGAAGAATCAAGGAAGGAGCTTGAAGGGCTCAAGAATGAGCGTGACGCACTTATTCAAACACGTGGCGAGCTCGAAAACACTATTGCTCAGCTTGAGGTGCGGGTGCGTGAACTTGAACAGGTTATTGAAAACAAGCGTGCTGAAACATCGGATGCAGAGCGCGCATCATTTGAACTTCGCGCAAAGAAACAAGAGTTGACGATGAAGCTTGCAATGAACCATGACCGTACCGAACATTTCACACGTGAAGAGGTGGCATTTCGTGAAGAAATTCGCGAGGGAGGAATTTTGGTAGGGCGCGCAATTCAGGAGTATCCAAGTTATGTACTCGATGAAGGTATGGCACTCCTTGAAAATCGCATAGAACAAGAAGGCCGTAGAAAGAAAATTGAGCGTATTAAAATTCGTCTCGAGGATATTATGGGTTCCAGTTCGGGAGAGGATGTTATGCGAGAGTACGAGGATACCGTTGGCCGTGACGAATTCTTAGCGAAAGAACTTGAAGATTTGAAAATGAGCGCAGAAGCTCTCCGCGTGTTAATGCGTGAACTCGAGGAAACACTGAATGGGCAATTTAAAGATGGCATTTCAAAAATTAACAAACAATTTAGTGAATTTTTTGGTTTGATGTTTGGTGGTGGTACGGCGTCACTTGAGGTGTCGCATGAAAAAAAGAAGAAGAAATCTGATACTGAGATTGTAGAAATTCCCGATGAAGATGAAGAAGAGTCTGAAGAGGGAATAGAAGTTGCCGTGCACTTGCCTCACAAGAAGATACGTGGACTACAGATGCTTTCTGGTGGTGAACGCGCACTTACCTCTATTGCACTTCTCTTTGCCGTGTCTCAGGTTAATCCTCCGCCATTTCTCGTCCTTGATGAAACTGACGCTGCGCTCGATGAAGCAAATTCACGTAAGTATGGCGACATGATCGAGAACCTTGCAAAATATTCACAGCTTATTGTTATTACGCACAATCGCGAGACAATGTCACGTGCGAATATTATTTACGGTGTAACGATGGGTGCCGATGCTATTTCTAAATTGCTTTCGATAAACTTTGAAGAAGCAGCACAACTAGCAAAAT
>CAYHML010000077.1:0-3436 GCA_964357675.1 uncultured Candidatus Saccharibacteria bacterium
CGATCAAAATAGGAAGTACCGCGCGCGTGAGAAATACTGCGGTGAAAATGCCCCATGTAAGAAAACGTTTCTGCCATACTGGACTCATCTTCTCAAGCACACGGGCATTTACCACCGCATTGTCAAAAGAAAGTGTTATCTCAAGAACAACGAGCAGACAAGCTGTAAAAAAAGCGACCGGACCGAGAAGCGCGCCGACCCCCGCAAGTAGCGCGATCGAAACCGCGCCAGGGATGAGAAAAAAACGAAATAATGATGTCTGGTTTTCTTTCATGTAAAAACTATATCATTTTGATCAATCTCATGTACCAATAGAAAAGAAAAACAGGCAAGTCTCAGAGAGACTTGCCTGTTCGTTGTGGGTATTGCTACCCGTTAGAAGTGCCGGCGGCGATTAGTCCGTCAAGACGGACAAACCTTCGCTCTTGAGGAACTGTGTCGCGAGGACACCCAAATCGGCTTTGCCAATCGCAATGGCAGTACGATTACCGGCATCGGGCCAGAGGATGACAGAGTCACCGATCTGGCAGGTTGCGGGACTGTTGACCTGCGTGTCCTTGAACACGCCGTGGTGCACAGTGCGCGCTTCCTTGGGGATGCTGTTCGGGTCGATCCGAACCTGAATACCATTGATGGTGACAGGAACCAATACGGTGTTGAACTTCCTCATGAGTGGCACTCCTTTTGTTGAAAAGTACAGTTTTGCCAATATCCCTCAGGACACAGACAAAACGACGAAATCGACCCCTGTGGCCGACTCGAACGATAGTACGTGATCGATACAGTAATGTCAACATGCCGTATTGAATAAAGCTGCTGAATGACGTATCGTCTAAGAAGCACGACACTCCTGTGTCGTGCTATTGCCAGATCGTCTAATGGTAGGACCTCAGACTCTGAATCTGAGTATCTTGGTTCGAATCCAAGTCTGGCAGCCCGTAGGTATAGAATGGAAACATGGTTACACTCTTCAACGTAATTTCCGAAGATGGTTTTATTGCCAGACCAGACGACTCGGAAGATTTCATCCCTGATGGGCTTTGGCCGACCACCCTCAAATTAATTACTGAGTATGACACGTTCGTTATGGGACGAAGGACGTATGACGTGATGCAGAATTATTTAAAAGAAACACTCCAATCGTTTGAAAGACTTCCGTTAAAAAAGATTGTGGTAAGTAGAGATACAGATTTCCACCCGAATCCAGAAGTGGGATATGTTGTGGTTGATTCTCCACAGGAGGCGCTTAAGTTCGGGAATAACATACTTGTCTCAAGTGGACCGACATTGAATACATTTCTCTTGCAAAATAAATTGATCGATAAAATCATTTATCATCAAGTTCCAGTGAAGATCGGGGAAGGAATCAAGCCTTTCAATGTTGATGTTTCCACCCTTCTCCTCCTGACCTCCGAGGTTGCTCTAGATGGTGCGGTAAGTGAGCTCACTTTCGAGATTCTCGGCTAAAAAGGTTCACCACAAGAGTACTTCTATTTTTATAGTCGTTACCACTCTTTAAAAATAAGTCGCCCACGCCGTACCGGACGGCCAGCTCGATATCTGTGTCATAATCTACGAATGCGTATAACAATTCTTGGTCTTCCTGGTAGCGGTAAATCCACTCTTGCGCGAAAGATTTCAGAGAAATTAAAAATTCCTTACATTCACATCGATCGCTTCTGGCTTGAAGGAGGCGGTGGACACAATAGTCGGACAACACCTGATCCTGAGAAAGCACACGCAAATGTAAGAGAAAAAGTGCTTGAAGCGATAGAGGCAGAGTCGTGGGTATCAGATGGCGTGTATCGTCTTATTCAGCCAGAGATTGCTAATAAAGCAGACATTGTCGTCTTCCTTGATATCCCGCTTTGGCAAAGACTACTCAATCATGCAGCTCGAACCATCCATCGAAAGAACAGACATGGTGAAATGACGTTCTGGGGTGATATGAGTTTCTTTCTAGAGATAATAAGCCGCGATTTAAGAAAGAAGGGAAAAATAAAGAGCTTGGTCGAAAGTTATCAGTCTAAAGCAATTATCCTGAAAAACCGCAAGGAAATTGCTGAATACCTCAAAACTCTTTAATTGCGGTTCTAACATCGTCCCAGACAGCCAGCAAAAAATAAGAAGATTAACGAAAGATGATATATTTAGTCGATGGACAGAACGAAGAGTATTGCTTTCATTGACGGGCAAAATTTACATCTCGGAACAAGGGAGGTTGGTTGGTCAACTGATCATAATAAATTCCGCAGGTACCTTCGTGAAAAATATAATGTAGAAGAGGCCTATTACTTTCTGGGCTTTATCTCTGAGAAAGAGCAGCCTCTTTACGACAACCTCCAGAAAGCAGGGTTTATCGTATCTTTTCGCGATCACTCCGCGGGCCTTAAGGGCAAGAAGAAAGGAAATGTAGACAATGACATCATTTTCGGAATTATGCGCAAACTTGTGGAGGACGAACCGTTCAACAAGGTCTTCATTGTGTCCGGAGATGGCGACTATTGTCGCATGGTCGATTTCTTAATAACGAAAGAGAAATTCGGTAAAATGCTTTTCCCAAATTCCACTTACGCTTCATCTCTCTACAACAAGTTGGGTGGGGAATTTTTCGATTATCTGGACGCTCCAGACGTGAAAAAGAAGATTGCCCGTAAATGAAAAGGGCCCCTTAGGCATTGCGCCGTTCGGGTCCCTCTTCGTGTTGATACGAAGGTATCATAGCATTTAGCGTATGTTGTGCAAGATATCCCCATAAGGCAAATATGGCCTGTTTTTCAACTTAATTCTTGCTCATACTAGGCTCTAATAAGGTTCACCGCATAGAGTACTTCCATTTTCTAAAGTGGAGTACCACTAAGAAAATTAGGTCGCACCACAAGAGTACTTCTATTTTCATAGTCGTTACCACTCTTTAAAAATAAGTCGCCCACGCCGTACCAGACGGCCAGCAGTCATGTGAAAGGTTCTAGTGACCGAGAGGCACCAAAACTCTCGTGACCCTATTCTGTCACTACATGCCTACTTGAGAGCAGTATTCAAAACAAAAAATCACTGACCTATGCCAGTGATTTTTTGTTATTTTGAAACAAAGTATTAAATTGATTTAATATCAGTTTTCAAATAATATAAACTCTGGAATCTGGGCTTTGCAATAAACTAACAAACTGGAGGATTTTCGCATGATAACTCTTTCAAATGGTCACACTTTCAGGTACATGGTCGCAAGCGGTGCCCTTGCCTTTGATGGCAAGGGCTGGCCATGGGAACGACCCCTCGTGTGGCTCGGTCTCATCAAGCCAGAACTCTTCACTGTCGTCATCAAGTCTCTGACGCGCAACCCGCGCCCTGGAAACTTGCGATGGTGGAAACCCTGGGCCTGTGTTCGTCTGATTCCTAGCGGATCGGTCAACAAAGTCGGGCTCACGAACCCTGG
>CAYHML010000078.1:0-3353 GCA_964357675.1 uncultured Candidatus Saccharibacteria bacterium
CTTCGTCCAAGAGTCTGCATCCAAGATGTGAATTTGTTAATTCAGAATCTGCTGATTCGTCTACGTCGCTAATAATTATGCTATGAACATCATCTCATGGAATGTAAACGGGTTACGCTCCCTACACAAAAAAGGACATTTCGCTGAAATCCTTAAAGAATATCCAGACATTTTGTGTTTGCAGGAAACAAAAGCAGAGGCCGAACAACTTCCTGAAGACGTACGCAATCCTCAAGGATATTTCTCATACTTTAGTCATTCCAAAACACGCAAAGGGTATAGTGGTGTTGCAGTCTATTCAAAACAAGAACCCAAAAAAGTGGAGGAGGGAATGGGCATAAAGGACATGGATCAAGAAGGGCGCCTCCTTGTCCTTTATTATCCTCAGTTTGTCCTTTTGAATTGCTACTTCCCCAACGGTGGTCGCGGACCCGAACGATTACAATTTAAACTCGATTTCTATGATGCCTTTTTGTCTTTTATAGAAAAGCTCCACAAAAAAGGACATAAAATAATCATTTGTGGTGACATAAATACCGCGCATGAAGAAATTGACCTTGCTCGCCCAAAAGAAAATGAAAAGAATACGGGATTTCTTCCCGAAGAGCGTGCGTGGATTGACGAGCTTATCTATCACGGATATGTGGATATCTTTCGCACTATGAATCCAAACACTCGTGACGCCTACACGTATTGGGATATAAAAACGAGCGCCCGCGAACGCAATGTCGGATGGCGCTTGGATTATTTCTTTGTAAGTTCTGATTTCACTTCTTCCGTAAAGGACACTACTATCCTCTCTCACATCTACGGCTCCGACCACTGCCCTATCGTACTTAAATTAAAATAATGTAACAAAAACCCCCGTCTGCAAGCAGACGGGGGTTAGAGAAACGTCAGATACCAGCTCTGGAATCTCCGCTTTCTTCGTTTAAGAAGAATATTGCGGGACGCCCAGCGCTTTCTGCATCAGGGTCTGGCGTCATTTTTTTAACATTGACACCAGAGATCTGAACCGGCTCGTGGAAAGAATTATTGAAGTACACAATCTCCTCCCACACCCTCTTGTTCAGTAACTCTTTTCCTTCTTCCGTAATAAGCTCAGAAAAAGGGATCTTACTTGCTGCCGTACGGTACACAATGAGGACAGTACCAAAAGCCCGATCACCTGCCTCATCAGGACTCAGAACGAAGTGACTTGATAAATTATCGTACCGTTGGTACGTTATATCCACCTCCATTTCAATCAGCCTTTTTTCATTCGAGGCAATATCAAAAAATACCTCGACGGTGTGCGCGTCCTCTTCAATAGCATAAACATTATCCTTCTTGTTGCTCAAGTACAAAAACAGAAGGCATATCGAGACCAGAGCTACAAAGAAAGAAGATATCAACCTTTGTTTTAATTTTTCAGTCATGTCCCCTTCTCCTTTTTCAAAGTTCTTTGTTGTATTAAACAACGCTTCGCCCTATGCGAAAATCCTTAAATACTATCTATTGCAATAATAGCACACACAGCCCGTATTGTCAATCAATTCCTGATTATCCAAGGCCTCGCCTTGGATAGGCGTTTACTGTTATTTAACCCCGTATTTTTCTCTAATTTCCGCCAACTCTTTCTCTTCTTCTGCTTCTTTTTTCTCCTTCCCTGCTTCACCAAGCTTTTTTAGCTCCTCTATAGGTAGTTCTGCGAGCTTGATGGCCTGTTTCACGAGAAACACTTCATTGTTGTTTTCAGGAAAATCAAACACTTCTTCAAGGAGCGCATGGAGAATGAACCCTATTTTAGGGCTGGGTTTTTCACGTGTAACATCCATAACCTTGGCGCCATCAATCTTGAGCATCCCCACAGACACTGGGGAACGCATTGCCTCCTCAATCATTGATTCATATTTTCGCAGACGGTAAGGGGTTTCCTTTGGTCGTCCCATACCAATACGATCACACCCACGAAGTTTCATAAGGTCCCATACGTTTTCTGGCCCTACGTTACGCACGATACGGCGCACCGCGGAAAGAGTTATTTTCTCTATATCTGAAAAGAAAAGATGGTACCGTACCAACGTTGATACTACATCAACTATCTTTTTTGAATATTTCAAACGCTCGAGAGCTTTTTTCGTTACACGCCCCCCTACCACATCGTGCCCATAGAATGTCCAATCATTCTTTTCTTCTGACCAACGACGTGTTTCAGGCTTTGAAATATCGTGCATAAGTGCCGAAAGACGTATATGAAGTGGCCAATCACGATCTGCAGAATGTTGTACCGCGCGCAAATTGTGCTCCCATACCGTATAGATGTGTGAACCATTTTGTTTAACACCAATCCCCCGTCGTAGTTCAGGTAAAATGTACTCTAGGAGTCCAAGCTTTTCACACATAACAATACCTACCATTGGGTCTTTTGACATCACCATTTTGGAAAATTCGGTATTGATACGCTCCATAGCAATCTCCTTGAGGTTTGGCGCAGTTTTAATAATAGCCTCTTGGGTCTCTATGTTAATCGTGAAACCTAGGTCTGTGGCGATGCGTACCGCTCTTAAAATACGGAGGGCGTCCTCATGAAAGCGGTCATAGGGGCTTCCTACTGTTCTCAAGACTTTGTCCTTTATGTCCTTTAGCCCACCATAGGGATCAATAACGTGTCCTTTAGGATGTCCAATAGAATCATCATAGGCAATAGCGTTAATAGTAAAATCCCTCCTTTCAAGGTCATCGGGAAGTTTCGCATGAAACGAAACACTATCTGGTCGACGCTTGTCACTATATACCCCTTCTGTACGATATGGCGTTATTTCTACAACCTTTACCGTTTCGTCATCTGTTTCACTCACCACGCCGACAGTTCCGTACTCATTTTCATAAAACGTCTCTGTAAAGAGTTTTTGAATCTGCTCAGGTTTCGCATCTGTCGTTACATCCCAATCTTTTGGTTTTCTCTCTAAAACCATATCTCTTACACAGCCACCCACCAAATATGCCTCAAAACCAGCATCTCGTAATGTTTTGGTTATTCGTGAAACTTCTTCAGGGATCTGATAGTTAAGGATTATTTCCTTTGGCGTGTGGGGCATGCGAGAAGATATTGGTAAAAATAATAGGTTTATTCTCTGTTCACAGACGAGGTGATCTCAGAAAACTTTTCGTTTATTATAGTGTAGAGTATTTTTGGTTTTTTTACCAATATGCGCTATGGTTATATTTAATCACATGCCCCTGTGGTGAAATGGATATCATCCCTGCCTTCGAAGCAGTTGTTCCAGGTTCGAATCCTGGCAGGGGCACAAGAGTAAAGCAAAAAAGCATTTGGTTCCAACCAAATGCTTTTTTGCTTTAGAAAGCCAACT
>CAYHML010000079.1:0-3265 GCA_964357675.1 uncultured Candidatus Saccharibacteria bacterium
AAAAATGAATGAGGAGCTTTTGATGAAAACACTCGCAACCCTCGATGGTGCCTCGATTACTTTTTATGGTAAAGCGAATGAAAAGGGACACCTCTTTGCAAGTATTCATCGGGAAGAAGTTTTAGCTGAGCTTAAACGCGCACTGCGTATTGAACTGCATCCTGACTATCTCGTACTCGACAAGCCACTCAAAGAACTTGGTGAATTTAAAATCCCCGTGGTTGTTGGTAAATCACACGCGGTACTCACCGTAAACGTGCAGGCAGAAAAGTAAAAAATAAAGCAGGCGCTGTCTTGAAAAGACAGCGCCTGTGTGGTAATACCTTGAAACTCTATGTGTCGAGCAAGGGAACTTAATTGTGGTGATTGCGACGCCACGCTTCAAGGGCTTCTATCAATCCTTTCATAAATCCAAGATCGGGGTACTCACGGAGTATTTTCTTTCCGTCAAGAAACTCCTTGATGAACATTATCTTGGCGAAGAACTCTCTATAATAACGGCTCCCGTCGCGGTAAGTAAAACAACGAAATCTGACGATGCTTTTACTGAGGTCTCCTTTAGGATCGAAGAGGGAGAAATGAGGGACGATGCAGGTATCTTCTCTAATACTCGCCCTCATTTCAAATCCTGTTGTCATTTCAAGGAGGGTAAGGAATTTTGCTCCTGGCCATTTTCCCTCGCAACGTGTTAATGTTTCCTTTGTATCCTCAACGGCAATCGTCTTCCAGTAACTACGGGGAATGGCAATGGCAAACATCGAATCGCTTTCACTGTGCATGTCACTCACATATACGATGGTTCCTGGGGTAATTTCTTTCGTCATACTGAACCTCCTTTTTCTATTTTTTATGTTATATGAACTGTAACATCTGAGTGGAACATTACGCTTTTGTGGTTTAAACGTCAAGTTTTTAAAATATTGACTCTTGTGATAAAGGTAAACAAAAAAGCGCATTCAGAGGAATGCGCTTTTTTGTTTGTGTCCATACTTACTAGAGAGCTTTTGCTACGTGTGCCATTTTTCGTTTGGTAGACGTGCCGTTGAAGTTACCCTTTCGTTTTTCTGAGAAACTTACTACTCCTTCTTTGAGAGCAAAAAGCGTGTGATCTTTACCGATACCTACATTTTCTCCTGCAAGAATCTTGGTGCCACGCTGACGCACGATAATAGCACCCGCTTTCGCGACCTCGCCCGCATAGAGCTTCACGCCGAGATATTGCGGATTGGAATCAGTTAAGTTTTTGGCGGAACCGCCTGCCTTTTTATGTGCCATGGTGTTATATTGATAATATAGCTATAATTTGCTGATATGAAACGCACTATACAGGATTTGATAGAAAAAATCAAGGGGGTAACGCGCCGGTTACAGTTTCGTTCTCGCACACTCCCTACACTCCAAAATGAGGTATTCCTTGGGGTCATTATTATTCTTGTGGCATTTGGATCTTTTGGACTTGGTCGTCTTTCTCGTATCGAAGGAGCGCGGGCACCTATTCGGATAGAAAACGCGCCAAAAGTAACTGTAGAAACATTTGCCCAAAAAGCAACAGTTGCTGATACTAGAGGTTCTGCACCTTTTGTTGAAAATAGTAGTAGTCAACTTGTCGGCTCGAAGAATGGCAAAAAATATTATTATGTGTGGTGTTCGGGAGTAAGTCGTATCACTGAAGGAAACCGTATTTATTTTGCTACAAAAGATGATGCCGAAGCGCGCGGATATACGCCGTCGAGCACCTGCAAAGGACTGTAATAACACTTTGCGTTACCAAGAGTCTTCGTGATAAACTAACCTAATGAATATTGTAAGATTTTTTGACCATCTCGAGGACATCATTCGTTCGTGGCTTTCTCGACGGCCAATTTTATACGGCCTTATTGCTGGTATTGGGGCTGTCCTCTTTTTTAGAGGGATTTGGATTCTTTTTGACGAGATGAACGTGGGAAGTATCACCAGTATCGTTCTCTCTCTTGTGATTCTCCTTGCCTCTGGGGTGTTTGTATCTCATTTTGTAGGAGATCAGTTGGTGTTGAGTGGTCTTAAAAAAGAAAAAAAGGTTATTGATAAAACAGAAGATGAGGTGCGAGCAGAGCTCGCAACGTTGCGTGATATTAAGGAAGATTTAAAAGAGATCAAGGAAGAAATACGTGAGTTAAAAGAAGAAGGGAATACAAATATCGCCTAGTATCACTTCCTTTGCAGTTCTAATTTTTCGTGGTATGCTGAATTCAGAGTAAGTTCAATAACAAGGAGGTGGAAAATGGCAGACTCAATACTGGATTCTAAAATACAGGCAAAATATGGGTATAATATCGTAGTCTATCGTATTGATTTTCGGGATAAGGATTTTTTACTTCATACATATCCAGGAGGTATTGGAACTGATCCCGATATAGATGTCCTTGAGAGGTACGGACTTGCCGTAAACTTCGCAAAGAAACTTCAGAACTATGAGAAGTTTACCCTCTCAACGTCCTTCAATAAGGAGAGGAATGTCTATTGCGGGCACATCATTGGCTTGCGTACGCTCCTAGCAGAGATAGGTGTTGATCGTAGCACGGTAGAATTTCTGGCAGGGGGGTTGAATTCATTTCAGTCGCTCTCGGATGGGCTCCCAATCGCCCCTGCTCGCGTAAAAGGTTTCCATCCTCCTTTTATTAGTATGCCATTCGGAATCTTCTTCCGAAAGAAAGTCATTCCTGTTCCATAGGCCCAAGACCGTCAAGCGATTGGCGGTCTGTTGTTTTAAATACGTTCCAAAAAACATTTATGATACAATACATACCTATATGATAGACAGAAAAAAGAGTGAAAAAAAGGTAGTCCGTGCACCTCAGACAACATCGTGGGGAGGTGTGGGAGAGTGGTACGATACGCTTCTTGAAAAAGGAGATGACACCTATCAGGCAAAAGTAGTGTTGCCAAATATCGTGCGCGCGATGAACCTCAAAAAAGGCGAGCGCATGCTTGATCTTGCTTGCGGACAGGGGTTTTTTACTCGCGCATTTCAACTTTCGGGGGCTCAGGTGGAGGGCGTAGACATTGCGCACGACCTCATTACGCGCGCAAAAAAACAATCACCTAAAGAGATAAAATATTTTGTTCATTCTGCGGATGATCTTGGTATGTTCGAAGATAATTATTTTGATAAAGTTTCAATCGTGCTTGCCATTCAAAACATCGAGGCACCCCACAAGGTTTTTAAAGAGTGTAAAAGAGTGCTGGCGCAAGGAGGGAAGCTCTATCTTGTACTCAATCACCCCGC
>CAYHML010000080.1:0-3186 GCA_964357675.1 uncultured Candidatus Saccharibacteria bacterium
TAGTGATAATGAAATTTATTAAATTATAAACCGTTCTGCAGAAATCCTCGGTATCCCCCTTTCTCAACCTTCAGCAGAGGAAATTGCAAAACGAAGCCGTGCAACCCCTCGCACCGCGAATTATCTTTTGAAACGCGCGCGTGACTTTGCGCAAGTTGAACGCGGCGAACTCACCCCAAAGTCTGTTACCGAAGCACTCTCACTCCTTGAAATCGACGAGCTTGGACTTTCAGCAGTCGACCGCGCAATCCTTGAAGTTATCATTGATAAATACAAAGGTGGCCCCGTAGGACTTTCCACGATTGCCGCAGCACTCTCTGAAGAAATGGCAACCATTGAAGAAGTGAACGAGCCATACCTCCTCAAGCTAGGGCTCATTGAACGCACACCACGAGGTCGCACCGCTACGCGTCGCGCCTATGAGCATCTTGGGTTTGATTATCCCGAAGATTCTCAAGGACGTCTGATCTAACAACACAACAATTTTATAAAACTCCGCCCTTTGCAATTACAAAGGGCGGAGCTTTATGTAAGTAAATAAAAGTTTACACGTCTCAAGCAGTATGGTAAGGTAGGAAAAGATAAAATTTCGGAAGGAGAAAGGTACAAATGTTCGCGTCAAGATTCATCTGGACTATGCTGTACCTCACGATCAACATAAGAATGATCGTGATGGCAGTAGGGCTAACAAGAAGCCTACTGGAAACCTCGTTGTAAGAAAGGAGATTGTTGCAACACCCTGCTATGCTTTCACAAGCCTCTGGCAGGGTTGTTAGCACGACAGAAGGAGTTGAAGATGAAAATTCTTTTTATTCTTACCGCGCTAACCTGCTTTATTTTTGGTTTGCTGGGGATCATTATTTCACTAATCGAGTTAACGAAATTTGTTTCAGCAACAAGAAAAGCTCGCAAGCTAGCGGGTACCGAATTAATGTCGCCTGCGGTGTATCGGAGAAGAGCAAACGCACACCTTGGCGAATTTTTCCATGTTCTTTCCATTGCTATTTGTCTTATTTTTGTGTCGCTTTTGGGCGTCAAATAAAATAAAGATGTGTAGCACCCGCGACAAGCCTCTCACCGAGGCTTGTCGCTTTTTTTAATTCTTTTCAGTCTCTTCAATTATTTCAAACTCATCGGCGAGTGTTTTCTTACTTCGTACCAAAAGAAATCCTGCGAGCGCGAGCGACACCAAAAAGAAAATACCCACGTACCACATCCACATTCCTTCATTATGCCTCTCGAGCGTGTAATCAGTTTGCGGAGTGACATCTTCGATTGCATCAACTAAGCGTGCTTGTTGCGTAGGTACTACTGACGTTACCTTCTGTACTACCATTACTGATTTTGTATTATTATGAACTGGTTCTGAAATAATAGTGAATGTAGACGAACTAGTGTTTTGAGGCACTGGTGACACAAGAGGTACGCGCACACCATTAGGAAAAAATAATTCGGGAAGTAATTCTTTTGTTGCATGCAACAATGTTACTTCTGGAGGAAACGCGCCACGTTTTTGCGCACCGATAATGGTCGCAGGAAATGTAAATGTTTTACCCTCAAGAGAAAGCCGCCATCCCGAGAGATCGAGATCTTCACGCATACGATTTTCAATAACGATTACCGAGCGACCACGATACTCTTCTACAGAAAGTGACAGTGATGGCTCTATAACGCGTACGCGTACACGCGGTGAAGTTGTGAAAAATGCGGGGAGACTAAGGAACACCGTGTATTCTCCCGGATAAAAATATGTATGGGAAACACTCTCAATCCCCCATCCCTCGGTTATAGCACCATCGCCAAATGACCATTTCATGTGTGTACCCTGAATGGGTTTTTTGTCTGTTCCTTCGATGCGTCCTTCGAAGGCAATGCGTTCGCCCACAAGAACAACGCGCTCTTTATTTCCTATATCAATCGCAATTTTTTGATTACCAGAAAGCGTGGACGCTCCATCTCCAGAAATTATCGCGGAGTTAGTTATGGTTCCCGACGCTAAGGCAGGAGATTCTACGACACCGCCTTCTTTATTTTGTGTGCGTGGTGTGCGCTCCCCTATCACCCATTCACCAGATGATAATTTTTGATAACTTTTCCCTTCACTGACTGCTTCCCATGCAATTTGATCCACCACTTCTCGTGCAGAATTTTTAAGCTGAAGTGCATTAGATTCTGTAAGTGACAGTGTATCGAGGGTAATATCCGTACCAGAAAAAACACTTCGTGAGATTAAAAAATATCCGTGCGAAGCGATAATCTTATTTTCGAATTTTGAACTTGATACGAGCGAACCAAACATACCTCCAGTGGCTGTTTTCCTTTGCATATACCACCCTGTGAGATCGACGTCGGTATCTCCTGAATTATAAAGCTCGATAAATCGCTCATCGGTGGGCAAAAGTTCTACCTCATTAAATAGTATTTGCGCAGAAGCAATGAAAGGAAGGAAGGATAGTACCGCAACAAAAAGAATGCGCATAGTAGATAAATGAAACAATTAATCTTCTCCTTGAAGAATCGCGGTTAGCACATCTTCAGGCACTTCACGAATTTTTGTTTCCTCGTGAGGAGTTTCGATAGGTGGCGTTGTATGTCGTGGCGGTTCAGTTCTGATTTCTGCCTCAGAAATCACAGGTTCCTCTTTTTTTATTTCCACCGATGCTTCTTCTCGCTGAGGTGCTGGTATTTCAACAACTTTTTTCTCTTTGTGTTCCTTGAGCACATCAGCAAGTGCAGATTTTAACGCGCTGGTGTCTTTCTGCGTAAGTGCGTTTTTTAAGATAGGAGCAGGAGGACGCACAACTGCAGGCATTTTCTTTTCTGTAAGGGTTGCAAGGGGTACTGAGGGAACGGGGATGGGTGCAGGCGTAGGATTCTTCGAGACAATTTCTTTTTCAATATTTTTAAACGCTTCGGCAAAAGGTTTTTTAGTTTCTTCTTTTGGTGGCATGGTGTCCTTTTGGGGAGGCACAGGGCGACGAACCTCCTCATTCCTTCGTGCTATTTGTGCTACGGGATATGATGCTTTTTGTTGGTGCGGTGGTAATGATGTTTCTGATCTTACTGATGCTCTCACATCTTCACGAGGCATTTCTTCAGACACACGGGGGGTTCCATTTTCTGCGGTGCTATACCAATCTGCAATATTTTTTTATACTTCCGTACGTGCACGCGCATACAACTGGC
>CAYHML010000081.1:0-3100 GCA_964357675.1 uncultured Candidatus Saccharibacteria bacterium
TCCTTTAGCAGGAACATCAGCGTGAGCAACAAGCTCAAGCATAACATGGCTTGTATGCTTGTGAATAGGATATGCGGAACCGTGTGCGCGAGGCATTGACCTCTTGAGGATCACGCCCTGATCTACGCGTACTTCCTTTACTAAAAGAGCGTTTATATCAGCAATACCATCATTTTCCTTTGCATTTGCAACAGCCGAAAGCAAAAGCTTCTTCATAGGCTCTGATGCACGCTTTGGGAGCACATCGAGTTCTGCAATAGCACGAGGAACCGTCTTGCCTTTGATAAGGTTTGCAACAAGACGTACCTTGCGAGGTGCCTGACGATAGCTTTTAAGAATTGCTTTCATGGTAAGTAATAAGTAAATAATTGGGAAAGATACAAAATGTGTAGGTGAGGCTATTTCTTTGCGACGGTTGCCTCTTTTGCAGATTTAGCAGCTGCGAGCTCGCTTTCCTTCTTTGCTGATTCAAGCTCCTTCTGCATTTTACCTCCGTGGCGTATAAACTTCTTTGTTGGAGAAAACTCCCCGAGTCGATGACCAACCATTTCCTCAGACACACGAACTTCAATATGTGTTCTGCCATTATAGACACCAAAGAGAAAACCCACCATATCAGGTGAAATCTGGCTTGCACGTGCCCACGTTTTTATCATAGGCGTGTTCGTTGCAGATTTTCCCTCAACTTTCTTGAGAAGCTTTGGGTCAATAAATGGTCCTTTTTTAAGTGATCGTGTCATGGTTGGGTTAATAGTTAAACAAAACAAGCTCGGGTGAGCTCGTTCCGTATACTACCAGATTGAGAAATAAAGTCAAATCTTGCGCGCGGGGATCCTCTCAGTAAGGTCGCAAGACTACTTCACAACAAACACACTTGGGTCAATTTCTTTGTTACACCTCCCTACAATTCTCGCTCTGCTTCAATGAACGGCATTAACTCGCCTTCTTCGAGTACTGCATCGACGTCGCTTGTTTCAACATTGGTACGATGATCCTTTACCATCTTGTAGGGATGTAAAACGTATGAACGAATTTGATTCCCCCATTCAATATCAGTCGTCTTGCTTATATACATACCACTCTCGACACTCTTGCGCTCATCTTCTTTTAATTTGAAAAGTTTTCCTTGAAGAATTTGTAAAGCACGCTCGCGATTTTGCTCTTGCGAGCGCTCGGTTTCTACATGAACGGCGATACCGGTAGGAATATGCACTACGCGCACCGCTGTTTCGCGTTTGTTCACATTTTGCCCTCCCGGACCAGAAGAACGACTAAACTCAAGCCTGATATCTTTTTCAGGAATTTCAATCGTAACATCACCGTGTGCCTTGAAATCAGGAATGACCTCCACCATAGAAAAAGAAGTATGGCGAAGTTTTTTAGCGTTGAATGGAGATATGCGCACGAGACGATGTACGCCGGATTCATTTTTAAGCATTCCATAGACCCCTTTCCCGTGGATCTCAAGGGTGATATTGCGATAGCCGTTGTGATCATTTTTGTTTTCGTGAAGAACTGTCCATATAAATTTCTGCTGTTCAAAAAATTTGAAGTACATACGGAGGAGTATTCCCGAAAAATCTTCGGCGTCATCACCGCCAGCACCAGAGAAAATAGTCATCACCGCATTACCACGATCGTATTTCCCTACCCCCGCGAGCTTTTCTTTGAGGTCGGCAATTTCTTTAATAATGATTTGCGCACGAATTTTATCTGTCCAAAAATCCACGGCGGACATTTGCGCCTCAAATTCGGTTATTTTTACACTGATTTCCTCTTTAGAAAGATTCATTACGTTTAAGTATACTGGTTTTTGCTGAACTTGACAAATAATTCATTTAGCGCTATAATACATATAGAGTTAAAAAAACAAAAAAAGAGAGGTGATGGAGAGTGATAGAGAACATTCAAAGTTCGCTAGGGGCAGTGATGGTAATCGTCACCGACCCCGTAGGACGAATGGTGATCGTCCGAGAATCGAGCAGAAGAAACCCGAAATGGAAGTTCCCTGGTGGGGGTATTGAGGAAAACGAGCTTCCTCTCGACGCAGCCATCAGAGAACTGCAACAAGAAACAGGGCTCTCTCTTACAGGGAAGAACCTACATTATTTCTCCACCGTGCACAAGAATGACCACAATCTTTACGTGTACTGTGGACAAATCTCTTCATGGAAAGGTCTTGTCCCTGTGGGGGAGGATGACGGGGAGACCAAGGTTGTCTCCTGCCACAAGATCCTGAAGATGGATGATTTCCTACGAGATCATCATATCATCCTCGACAGATTGATTACCCGTAGCGGTACGGGTTTCCTTCCTTAGAACCGCCGAGTCTCACATTCGTGAGTCCACGGCGGTTTTTTCTTTTAAAATATCTAACAGCTGGTATGCTGATCTGTCTCCTATTAAGGAGCCACCTCGCAGAATCTCCTTCGACTCAAAACTTTTTCGTCAAAAAGTTTTGGTCTAGGCACCCTCTCGCTGTTTTGTCTTGCTAGGCAAAACATGCTCCGACGTTCGATTCCGCACGCACGCCAAGCAGTTGGCGTGCTGAGTTATCTCTTTTCAAGAGCCACCTCGCAGAATCGAACTGCGGACCTACGGTTTACGATACCGTCGCTCTACCAACTGAGCTAAGGTGGCTTATTGTTATCCTTGAGCCAATGACCAGAATCGAACTGGTGACCTTTTCCTTACCATGGAAATGCTCTACCGACTGAGCTACATTGGCAATACCGGTCAAAAGTCCGCGAGGTTATTTGAACCTTTAGACATTAAGACATTTAAACACCTTGCCACGATACACTATTTTTCGTTTTTTTTCAATCATATGGCGAGTTCCACTCGCACGCGAACCGCTTCACGTGCGGTAGTGCTGGTCAGGAATATTTTTATTGCCGTCGCTCCGCAAACTCTGCCCTCCTTACAGGAGCAGTACACCTTTTGGCTCTTTTGTTTTGTTCCACTCACAAAACAGCTCAAAAGGTCTTGCGGTGCTCCACGTATTCGCACCTCACCCCGCTCGCGGTTTTGCGTACTCGCAAAACATCGCTCCGCGCGTCAGGTCACAGATATTTTTTTACTGAAAAATTCTGCGACCCCG
>CAYHML010000082.1:0-3075 GCA_964357675.1 uncultured Candidatus Saccharibacteria bacterium
CACTATGGAACAGATTGAACAATATAAAGCAGTGATGACCGAAATTATTGCAAAGCAAAGTATTATCCTTGGTCCTGAAATGGCATTGTTGCGCGCAAAAAAAGTTACTGAAATTAGTTTCGTTGATGGAAAAGTATCTGAGGTGCAAGGTGATCCCGCACAAGCACTTAAAAAACTTATTGATACGTATGTGGAACTTTCGGGTCAGATTGTGAGAAATGCACTCGGTCCTATTTTCACAAAATATCCAGATATAAAATCTCTTGCGTAGCTCGTTTCTTTGAGGTTTATTCCTTTATTTTTTAAGTTATTAATTCTTATGTTTCCTTCTGAATATCTTCCTCTTATCCCGATCATCATCACACTTTTTCTTGTGGTGGGAATTTTCCTTTATTGGTGGACAAAGAATATGCGTCGGGGAATGGAAAGCAAGGAGCAAGAGGTTAAGCGTCGTTTGTACGAACTGGCAATTTTGAAAGAGATTTCGGACCGTACGGGGTATTCGCTCAATATTAAGAAAATTCTTGACGTTATTTCTGGCTCTCTTAATCAATTTCTAGAGTATAGCGCGGTTTCGTATATGCTCCTCGAGCCATCAAAAATTGTCTTCAAGATTGATCTTGATCGTTCAGTTTCCCCTCAATTCATCAAAGATATGCGCGTGCGCATGCTCTCTTCACTGAGCGCGCTCTTGGGTCGTGATTTTGCAAATACACAGATAGAAGAAATCGTCACGGGCGCACTTATGCTTGAGGCGCTCTCGGAGCCCATTGAATCATATTTCAATATTCCTTTGGTAATTGGGAATGAGCTCGTGGGGGTACTCACTATTGCAAGCACGAAAGCGGGATTGTATAAGGAAGCGGAAATGGAGATTCTCTACAAGATTATTAATCAGGCATCGCAAGCGGTTACGAAATTAGAAGAGGTGGTTAGGACAGAACAGGGTAAAATTTCTGCGATGCTTGAAAGTATGATTGAAGGCGTGGTGATGACTGACCGCGATTACCGCGTTATCGCTGCTAACCCTGCCGCAAAAGCAATCATTGGTTTTACGCGCGAAGGTGTGCCGACTATTTTCGATTTTATTGATATTCTTAAAAATACATTTGATATTAAAGGCAAACTCGAAGAAGCAATCAAGCTAGATAAGGTAATCAAAGGAGAGGAAATTCTTTTAGGAGATAAGTATTACCAGATACTCGTAACACCAGTAAAAACAAATACGGGTGTTGCAAAAGGAGAAATTCTTGGTGGCGCGGTGATTTTTCATGATATGACGCACGAAAAGGAGGCAGAAAAAATGCGAAGCGATTTTACGTCAATGATGGTTCACGAACTTCGTTCACCACTAGGGAACATTAAGAAAATTGGTGAGATGTTACAAACAACAAACGTTCTTGATAATAAAGAAGAGCGCAATGAATATATCTCGATGCTTTATGAAAGTTCTTCTTCAATGCTCAGCTTGGTGAACGATCTCTTGGACGTTGCACGTCTTGAAGCGGGAAAGTTCGAGGTTGATAAACACCCGTTTGATATCAAAGAGATTATTTCGGATCGTGTGAAATTTTTTAATGCGACCGCTTATGATAAGGGGGTAACGCTTCGTTATGAAATCGCGACAGAAACACCTGCGAGTGTCCTTCTTGATTCAAAAAGAATTTCGCAGGTTGTTGATAATCTTGTTTCAAACGCGCTCAAGTATACATCCAAGGGTGGCACAGTAACGATTCGATGTGCGCCGTATCATCAGGATGGTGGTGCCGGTGAGAAGATTACTACAGGAGTACTTTGGTCTCAGAAAGATACCACGAGCGAGACAATACCTATGCTTGATAATAGTTTGATCGTTTCAGTGAGTGATACTGGTGAGGGTATCGCGCCAGAGAACACGCGTAAGCTTTGGAATAAGTTCACGCAATTTGAATCGAGTGTACGACAGCAAAACCACGAGGGGACAGGACTTGGGCTTGTTATTGTAAAGGGTATTATTGAGTCTCATGGAGGTATGGTGGGCGTACGTTCAGCGTCTGGCAAGGGAAGCATATTCTATTTTACGCTACCTTTGGCATAGCCAGTCTTCTTGGTATTTCTTTTGAACTAGCATATAATGGCTATATATAATATATGAAAAAAATACTTATCATTGACGATGATAAAATCTTCTCGAAAATCCTTCGCGACTCGTTGGTTGCTGGCAGACAGGGAAAATATGAAGTAAATTCGTGCTTTGATGGCGACGAAGGCTTTGAGACAGCAAAGAAAGAGCATCCTGACCTTATTATGCTCGACCTTATGATGCCTAAGGTTACCGGTATTGAGTTTTTGAAAAAACTTCGTGCTGAGGATTGGGGCAAGGATATCCCTGTTATTGTTGGGACCCAACTTTCAGATCTTGGAAAAATGAGCGAAGGAGTTGAACTTGGTGTTCGTGGGTACATTATCAAGTCCGATTATTCGATGGAGGCGATCTTACGTCAGGTCGACGACATCCTAAAATAGCTATGGAAAACAACAAAAACAAACTGTATCAAGCACTCATCATTCTTGTACTTTTAGGTGCGCTGTTTGTTGGAGCTAAAACAATAGCAGAAGTTAAAGGGTGGCGTTTTATTGGTGGGGGCGTTTCTGCAACCAATACCATTTCTGTTTCAGGAGAAGGGGAAGTATTTGCTTCTCCCGATATTGCTACTGTTTCATTTAGTGTGCGCGATGAGGCAAAAACCGTAAAAGATGCGCAAGGTAAGGTGAACACAAAAATGAAAGCAGTTCTTGAAGCAATCAAGAAACTTGATATTGCTGATAAGGATATTAAGACTCAGAATTATAGCTCATATCCTAAATATGAATGGCAGAATGAATCTGTTTCATGCCTTGGGTTGAATTGTCCACCCTATCATCCAGGGAAGCAGGTTCTTGTTGGGTATGAGGTTTCTCAATCGGTAACTATTACTGTACGTGACCTTGATAAGACTAACGACGTAGTAGGAACACTCGGTACCCTTGGTGTTACGGATATGCAGGGACCAAATTTTGCTATCGACGAAGAGGATGACTTGAGAGCAGAGGCAC
>CAYHML010000083.1:0-2992 GCA_964357675.1 uncultured Candidatus Saccharibacteria bacterium
TTTTCATGAGGCAACGATATCCACCATGGTATGATTTTTGGTGAGGCCATTCGATCTATTCCCCCACCTAGGGTTTTGTGCTAGGATTTAAGGAGCCCTTGGGATTGGCCCATTGGCATACCGACACTCAGACACTCTCTCTACGACAGAACGACCGACTTCCTCTAAAAATAGCCTTATTTTAACTCAACCTAAAACCCCTGACCAAGAAAGCATCTCGAGTACTCAGGTAAAATATCCTTATTTTTCAATGCTTGCCAGCAAAAAGCGCGGTAAAGCAGTTTTTGGCGTTCTAACGACGTTCGGTCTTATTTTTATGCCTATTATGGTGATGGGGCTCGCTCCTTCCAAGGCTGAAGCAAGCATTATAGATAAAGTATTAGCCCTTTTTTCCTCAGAAGCATCTGCTGAGGAGACTATGGTAGGTACAAATGAACAGCCAGAAACACGCTCAACGCAATCACTCCCCCTCCTTGAGGCTGCCGTAAATATCGACCCCAATCCATCAAAAGAAGGTGGCGGAATCACCGTTATTAACGACACCGCACTTTCATCAAACGTAGGACCTTCTGGTACGTTCGCAGATATCGAGACAAGGGAGCGCCAAGGAGCGATGACAACCTACAAGGTACATCGTGGTGAAACTCTTACTCAAATCGCTAGAATGTTTGGCGTAAGTGTCGATACCATTATGTGGGCAAACGATCTCGAACGAGGATCGGCACTCCGTGAAGGTCAAACACTTGTTATCCTTCCTATGAACGGCGTTCTCTACACCGTTAAAAAAGGAGATACCTTGAGTAGTATCGCAAAAAAGTACAAGGGAGACATTGACGAAATCCTTGAATACAACGATGTTGGAGAAAACACCGCTCTTGCTCTGGGAGATACACTCCTCATTCCCAACGGAGAAAACGCGACCATCAAGGTTTCGACACCAAAAATTACACCAAAAACAACGGCTACCCCTCGATTTGCGAGTTATCCTTCCTATTCTGGTTACTATCTCTACCCTCTTCAAAAAGGTATCAGGACGCAAGGAATTCACGGGCATAACGGTGTTGACTATGGCGCTCCACGAGGAACACCAGTATATGCGTCAGCTGATGGTATAGTAAAAGTAAGTAACTACCGCGATGGCAATCCATGGTTCGGAGGATATGGTAACTATATTATGATTGAACATTCAAATGGTACCCAAACACTCTATGCACACCTAAGTGGTGTAGATGTTTCTGTGGGTGATACCGTTCGTCGAGGACAGACAATTGGTAAAACGGGAAATACTGGTCGTTCAACAGGACCACACCTTCACTTTGAAGTACGTGGCGCAAAGAATCCATTTTAATATCTGCGTTCAAAAAATGAATTTAAAAAAACCGCCATTCGGCGGTTTTTTTCTTCTTATGACTTAAGGTACGTTTTAATTGCAGTCGCAATAATCTCAAATGTCTTTTTAAATTTCTCAATATCTGGTTCAAGAAGCGTAACGCGAAATCCATACAGATCAGAATTAAATCCAGAAAGCGGAACAACACATACTCCTGTTGATGCCATCAAGTAATATACAAAGCGCTTATCAGGAGCAACATCGGTAAGCATACTTTCTACTAAATGTTTCGCTTTAGGATTATCAATGCGAAGCTTTTGGGTGTTGTTCAAAACGCCATCATCAAACACTACCGACATATAGAAGGCACCGGTAGGCTTAGGTGCGGTCACGCCACGGATAAAACTAAAAATCCCATACGCAATATCCGCACGCTGTTTGTATATCTGTATTCGCTCGGCCAGATACGTTGTATAACGCGCGTCTGAGAATATTTTTGGTAGTACTTTTTGTGGAAGTGTCGTCGAGCACACCTCGAGCATCTTTGCGTCGACAAGCGTTTTTGCATAGCGCGCGAATGAAGGGTCACGCTCTTTATTGTAAAACTCTATCCACCCAGAACGTGCACCAGGCCATGGGATCTCCTTTGAAAGACCTTTCATTGCAATGCACGGCACCTCACCACATACCTGCGAAAGAGGCACAAATTTTTCATCACCATACACAATGTTGCCGTAGATTTCGTCTGAGACAATAAACAAATCGTGCTCACGCGCAATAGCAACGATTTCACGAAGCACACGTTCTGGATATACCATTCCCGTTGGATTGTCCGGATTGATAATAAGAATGCCTGCAATAGTAGGATTGTATTTTACTTTGTTGCGGAGCTCTTCGAGGTCGGGAAGCCAGTTGCGATGAGGGTTCAGACGATAGGTGATATGTGCCGAACCACTATGCGCACCCTCTGCAGACGAATGTGTTGAATATGCAGGATTCGGACCAATCACACGCGCGGAGGGATTGAGGTAGGTATATACTTTTGAAATCGCATCACCGAGACCATTGAAAAAGAGGATGTCCTCAGCGGTAATCTGTGCACCTCCTCCGGCATTGCGTCGTTTCGCCAAAAATTCACGCGTTTCAAGAAGTCCTTTGGTGGGAGAATAGGCAAAGCTTTTATCGTCAGACGCAATCGTTTCGGCGATTATTTCCTTTATCCACGATGCCGTATTCTCCCCCTTCGCAACAGGATCACCAATGTTTTCCCAGATAATAGGTATGCCAAGAGATTGAAGTTTTTGTCCAACTTCCACAATTTCACGGATTTCATAGGTGAGCTTGTCAGCCCCGGGATGTACAATATTTGTCCTCATATGGAGATAATACTCCCAGCATACACAAAAACAACAAAAAGTAAAAAGCTGTAATTTTGGCGGTATTGTGGCGGTTGAACCGCCACAATACTGACGATTCAGCGCTTGAGGAACCCTTTTTGGGCTCCTTTTGCATTGGAACCGTATTTAATTGGGGTGTAATTGTGTGTGGAGAAGACTGGAAATTGCGTTTTATCTAATTTTTGCTAGTATAGGCAACATACGGAGGAGTGCCAGAGCGGTCTAATGGAACGGTCTTGAAAACCGTCGTCTCGGTAACGGGAGA
>CAYHML010000084.1:0-2964 GCA_964357675.1 uncultured Candidatus Saccharibacteria bacterium
GGTTGCCGCAACGGATGGTGTGATGCCCCAGACACGAGAGCACATCCTCCTCGCACAGCAGATTGGTGTACCAAAGATCATTATTTTCCTCAACAAATGCGATCTCGTAGATGATCCAGAAATGATTGATATGGTTGAAGAAGAGGTTCGTGAACTTCTCACCAAATACAAGTACGATGGTAAGGGAGCTCCGGTTATTCGTGGTTCAGCTACCAAGGCGCTTGCAGCAACATCACTCGATGATGAATATGCAAAGAAGATTCTTGACCTTGCAAATGCTCTCGACACCTATATCCCTGTTCCAGAGCGCGAAACCTCAAAGCCATTCCTTATGCCCGTAGAAGACATCTTCTCAATCGAAGGACGTGGTACGGTAGTTACCGGTCGTATCGAGCGTGGTGTTATCAAGGTAGGCGATGAAATCGAAATCGTTGGTCTTAAAGATACCGTAAAGACTGCGGTTACTGGTATTGAAATGTTCAACAAGTCACTTCAGGAAGGTATGGCCGGTGACAATGCCGGACTCCTCGTTCGCGGTATCAAGAAGGAAGACATCACCCGCGGTCAGGTGCTTGCAAAACCAGGCTCAATTACCCCTCATACAGAATTTGAGGCTGAGGTATACATTCTTACCAAGGAAGAAGGAGGTCGTCACACTCCATTCTTCAATGGCTACAAACCACAGTTCTACATCCGTACCACGGACGTAACAGGTGATGCAACACTCCCTGCAGGTACTGAAATGGTTATGCCAGGAGATACCGTAAAGCTCAAGATCAAGCTCATTGCACCAGTTGCACTTGAGGCAGAACACCGATTTGCTATCCGTGAAGGTGGCCGTACGGTAGGCGCAGGTGTGGTAACAAAGATCATTGCATAATATTCGTCCCCATACGCACAATTCTTATATGACAAAAACAGTTACAAAAAAAGCGATTGACAAAGAGGTGACCCACAAGCTTCGCATCCGCGTACGCGCATATGAGAGCAAGATCCTCGATAATTCAGTCAAGCAAATCGTTGACACTGCGCTTCGTTATGATGCAACGGTACTCGGACCGATTCCGCTTCCTACTGAAATAAAGAAGTACACGGTTAATCGCTCAACCTTTGTGTACAAGAATGCGCGTGAACAGTTCGAGATGCGTGTGCATAAGCGCTTGATTGACATCTTGAATCCTGCAGCAAAAGTTATCGAGGCTCTCACGAACCTCTCACTTCCTTCAGGAGTGAACATTGATGTAAAGATGGTGTAGTGCGTGTACGATTACAGAAAAAATAGGACAATTACAAAATTAATTAAAATCCATCAACGTGCATCACGTGCGTTGCAATGGTTACCGTTATGAAATTTATTTTAGCAAAAAAAGGAAGTATGGTTTCGTTCGTCGGTGCTGACGGGCGTGCTACTGCTGCGACACTACTTACCGTAGAGCCAGCAATCATCACGCAGGTTAAATCAAAAGCAACTGACGGCTATGAAGCTGTGCAGGTTGGTGCAGGTACTCGTTCTGTAAAGAATATCTCAAAAGCAGTCCAAGGTCATACAAAAGACCTCGGCTCTTTTGCTGTGTTGCGCGAGTTTCGTGTTACTGATAGCAGTGCTTGGAAGAAAGGTGACACCCTCGATGTATCAGTCTTTGTAGAAGGGGATATTATTGATATCTCAGGAACCTCAAAAGGTAAAGGGTTTCAGGGTGTGGTAAAGCGTCACGGGTTCCATGGAGGTCCTCGCACACACGGTCAGAAACATTCTGAGCGTGAGGGAGGTTCTATTGGTGGAGGTGGGCGCGCGGGTGGCCGTGTGGTAAAGAATATGCGCATGCCAGGCCGTATGGGAGGTGACCGTATTATGGTAAAGGGCCTTCGTGTCCTTGGAGTCGATACCACGAACAACAAAGTTCTTGTGTCTGGATGTGTTCCAGGTAACAAGGGTGGACTTTTAGAACTTGTGGTTACCAAATAACTAACTGCGAATAAAAAATACTATGGAAGCAATTATTTACAATACAAAAGGAAAGGAGGCAGGGAAAATTTCCTTGAACGAAAAGGTGTGGGGTCTCACGTGGAATGCTGACCTCATTCATCAGGTGGTTACCTCACTCCGTGCTAATGCGCGTACAGAGACTGCTCGCGTCAAGGATCGCAGTGAAGTTTCTGGAGGAGGTAAAAAGCCATGGCGCCAAAAGGGTACCGGGCGCGCACGTCACGGTTCGAACCGTTCACCAATCTGGCGTCACGGAGGTATTACCCACGGACCACGTCCAGAAAAGGATTATACCAAGAAGGTCAACAAGAAAATGGCAGCAAAGGCACTCTATGTCGTGCTCTCAGAGAAACTTCGCAAGCATGAAATTATGTTTGTTGACGAGATTTCTTTTGCACAACCAAAGACACGCGAGGCAAAGACGGTGCTCGGCGCCCTCGCTGGCGTAAAAGGATTTGAAAAAATCCTCACCAAGAAGCGTAACGCAGCGTACCTTACCACGAACGAAAAAGCGCCGATTGTTGCAAAAAGCTTTGCAAATTTTGGTAGCATTGATGTTGATATGATTCAGAATATGAATATTATTGATCTCTTGAGCCACAAGTTTGCGGTGATCACTGCGCCCGAGTCGAGCGTGAAGTTTATCGAAGGCAAGATCAAATAACTACTACATTTATGTCTATTTTTAAAAAGAAAACCAAGAAAGAGACTTCCGTTGCGACCAAGGACACTGCCGTAAAAGCTGGCACTACAGCAAAAGACACTCTTCGCCCACACATTACCGAAAAGTCTGCAATCCTTGCAGAAAAAGGAACGTATGTTTTTAAAGTTTCTCCTCGTATGAACAAGGTAGAAGTTGCAAAAATGGTACGCGCTATGCACAATGTTACACCGGTGCGCGTAAATATGGTAAACCTTCCTCGCACGAATGTCTTTGTGCGTGGTAAGGCAGGAGTGAGAAGCGGTGTACGCAAGGC
>CAYHML010000085.1:0-2903 GCA_964357675.1 uncultured Candidatus Saccharibacteria bacterium
GCGCACTCGTGGTGGCAGATGTACAAATGAGTGGTGCAAAAATTTTGTGGAACTACACACCGGGGCATGCGGGTATTCCGGTGAACGAGCGCGCTGACGAAATCGCGACATTATATGCTGATGAAAAAAATATAAAACTTTTTGATGATACGCGCGCGCAGTATGGCCTTGATCTCGTCACGAGTCCACCGGTAGGTGAATCAAAAAAAATAAAAAAAACGCCTGCAGAAAAAACACGACAAAAAGCAAAAGCGTATTCGTATCTCAGTTTGGTAAGTGGAAAACTTATGAGACATACGACGTGGGCAGAGTGTGAACAACGTGTCAAAGGTGTAAAGGATACGAAATTTAAAAAGGCAGTAAGCGCAGATGATGAGCGTAAAATTATAAAAGCATGGGGGATAGTATAATTCTGAAAAAAGTTTTAAAGGAGTAATATCCATAAATTTTTTCAGAATTTTTTGTATGTCATCGAAATATTTTTTTGGTTTCATTCTCAGTTTCATCCTTGGGGTTTCGCTTGAAAGCATTTTCAATTTTGGATATTCGTTTGCAGTTTTATTTCTGGTACTTGCATCCATTCTTATCCTCCTGGTAAATGTGGTGTCGTTGCGTCAGCGTAGTTTCTTTGTTTCATTTGTTCTTGCTTCATGCGCTCTTGGCATTCTTTGTGTGAATGTTTCGTTGAATATGCAAAACGCACATATGCTTGATGCTCTTGCGGAAACGTCGGTGCGCGTAGAGGGAGTCGTGGTTACACAACCAGATGTCCGTGAAGAATATACGAACGTTGTCCTTGAGGCGAGAGATGTCTTTTATGAGGAAGCGCATATTGTCCTTGAGTATTCGACAAATGTCCTTGTGCGCACGCAAGCGTATCCAAAACTTTATTACGGAGATGAACTCGTCCTGAAAGGAAAAATAATAATTCCTAAAAACATAGCGCCAAAGGAGGGGGAGCGCGCATTTGACTACCAAGCATATCTCGCAAAAGAAAAAATTTTTTACCAAATGTTTTTTCCAGAAGTTACAGTGGTCGCTCGTGGGCACGGAAATATTTTGTATGAAAAATTGTTTATGGTGAGAGGATGGCTTCTTGAAAATATGTTTCGTGTAATTCCTGAACCAGAAGCATCACTTGCGGGCGGTATCCTTCTTGGAGAAAAACAGTCGCTCGGTAGTGAGCTGTTACAAAAATTTCGTGATGTAGGAGTGGCGCACATCGTCGTACTCTCGGGGTACAATATCGCGATTGTTGCGAGTGGTGCGACACGCGCGCTCGTGGTCCTCCCATTTTTTCTTCGCGTGAGTATGAGTGTCGGTGCAGTGATCTTGTTTGCACTGATGGTCGGTGGTGGCGCGACGGTCGTGCGTGCGACGATTATGGTACTCGTCGTTATTCTTGCACGTGCGATGGGGCGCGAGGGAAGTGCGCTTCGTGCGCTCGCGCTTGCAGGAGGCGTGATGATTTTTTTGAACCCACTGATTCTCTTTCATGATGTTTCCTTTCAGCTTTCATTTATGGCGACACTCGCACTCGTGGTGTTCGCGCCTGTGATCAAAAAATATTTTTTATGGGTTCGTTCGAACATACTTCAAGAAATTGTGACGACGACATTTGCAACACAAATTTTTGTACTGCCATTCATTGTGTATCAAACAGGAAGTCTCTCACTTGTTTCGTTTGTTGCAAATATTTTCATTCTTCCGGTGATACCACTCGTAATGTTTTTTGTGGCACTTGTTGCACTGTTCTCGTGGGTACCATTTCTTGGAATTATTTTTTCATCTATTACGCATATTTTTCTCCTCTATATTATTTCTGTAGTTTCAATTTTTTCACACGTTCCTTTTGCGTCGATTTCAAAAATATCATTTTCATTTTTTGCATTGATCATTTCGTATATTGTGATTGCAATTTTGATTGTGAAAAATTATTCCAAAACAGTACCAATCGAAAATAGAGAGAATGAAAAATAAAAAAAAGTTCGCCGTCATATCGACGGCGAACTTTGTATGAAAATTACTTTTGTACTACAGCGGACTTGCTTGGCCTCCACGTAAGCGGCAGGAATCTTGGAGGAGTCCGCAATGGACTTGCTCCTCGATTTCACGGAGTATCGCCATCGGATTTGGTGCCCGCGTGATCTGTCGTCCAATGACGAGATGAGTGGAACCAGAAGCGATTGTGCCCCACGGTGAACCTACTCGCTTTTGATCGTCGGTTGCGCTACCGGAAGAACGAATACCCGGCGTGACGAACTTCAGTCCCTCGAGCTCGGGTCTCTTGGCGAGAACCCTCACTTCTTCGGGTGAACATACGACACCGTGGACGCCAGCGAGTTTTGCGAGACGTGCGAGGTAAAGCACTTCTGCTTTAGGTGGCTGTCCGTGCATGAGGCTCGTCTGTTCTTCATCAAGCGAGGTGAGAACTGTGACTGCGTAGATCTCTGCTGGTCCTGCTTCAACCGCAGCCATCATCATCTCAATCTCGCCAGAGGCGTGAACAGTGAGGATGTCGGCCCCAGACTCGGCAATTGCTTTTGCACGGAGCTTAACGGTATGCGGGATGTCTTTGAGCTTCGCATCTACCCAGACGCGACGAGCTCCTGCATTCCGAAGCTGTTGAACGACACTGGGTCCGTATTGGTCGAACAAATTGTGAATCTTGATGGCATAAACCTGATTACCAACTTTCGAGACGAGCTCCAGACATTGACCGAGTTCCAGATCATCGACTGCAAGAATAATACGGCTCGTTTCCATATCCATAACTACCCTCCTTCCTATTTTTTTTAACAACGTATCTTTTTGCTTTCTACTATATTAATGGGGGAAATGCAATGGGTGCCCGTTCGTCTCGGTCACAGATATTTTGCTCGTCGTCACTCGCAAAATTCCGC
>CAYHML010000086.1:0-2830 GCA_964357675.1 uncultured Candidatus Saccharibacteria bacterium
ATACACCCAGCCTATATGCTCGCCAAAGAAGCGAAATACTTCAGGAAAAAGAACAAGCTCTAGTGTTCCCGAGTAGTCAGTCAGTTTTACAAATGCCATTTTATCGCCCTTTTTGGTGAGAATGGAGCGGATATCTTCTACGATGCCTCCAGCGACCGCAACATTGCCATCGCGAAGAGTTTTTACACTTTCGATAGTAGTACCAATTGCTTCGAGTTTTTCCCGATGTGCATCGAGGGGATGCCCTGAAACAAAAAGCCCTAGCAGTTCTTTTTCCCACGAGAGCATTTCTTTTTTTGCTGCAGGGGGAGCTGGCTTGAGACGGAGTGAGGGCACACTTGAAGTATCTGTCATTTGTCCAAAGAGTGACGCTTGACCGCTCATTTCTTGCCCTTGCGCACGGTTATACGCAAGTGCTTCTTCGGTATTGGCAAGCATTGCACCGCGCTCGCCAAGGCCATCCATCGCGCCTGTCATAACGAGCGCTTCATATGATTTTTTATTGAGATTCTTGTGGCGAATTCGCTCAAGAAAGTTCGCAAGTGATGTGTAGGGGCCGTTCGACTCACGTTCAGTAATAACGGCGTCGGAAATATCGGTACCAAGATTTTTTATGGTGTAAAGTCCAAAACGAATTTCCGAATCAGCTGATTCGCGGCTTGGCCGTAAACTTTTTTGCACATCAACAATCGTAAAACCGCCAAAACTTGCATTCACATCGGGGGGCAAGATGGGGATGCTCATACGTTTTGATTCCGAAATAATTTCAGCAATTTTTTCTGTATCACCACTTTCTGCGGTGAGGATTGCCGTCATATATTCGACGGGATAGTTTGCCTTCATATAGGCAGTTTGGTATGCGAGGCGACCATAGCTTGCCGCGTGCGAATTGTGTACGATGATATCGTTTGCCACAAAATTATGATGTGGAGGAACAGTGAGGTCGTAGGTCATTTCATTTCCAGCATTCTCGATAGATACAACCTCGTCCCAGTAAATGTCGGATTCGGCGTAGTTTAAAATAGTGTTCGACTTGAGAGCTTTGCCGATGATTTGTATGACTTCGCGTTGGTACCCGATCTTCCTCTTATCGTGGGAAAACAAGCGAGGAGATAACCCTGTTTTTGCGATAATTTGCGCCACGGTCAATCCCCGTACCTTCATTTCCGAACGCACAATCTCCATAATTTCTTTCGGGATGATGTCTTTTGTTCCGCGCGCAACAACCGTCGGCATTTTTATAGTCTTGTCGACGAGGATGGCAAGGTCGCGCTTTTTGTCACCGATGAGATATTTCCCCGCGCTTGTTTTGAACGTGCGCAGGTTTTCTCTATGGCAGATATTTATTGTCCACCCCTTTTTATATCCTCCGCGATACTTGAATTGTTTTGCGTGGATGGTTGAAATGATGCCGAGACGAAGAAGGAGATGTGCCACCTGTGTCGCTATCACTTCTGAACTTGTCGCGTAGTATACTTGCTCGTTCTTGATACTGATACATCCATCTCCTTGCCAGAGCTTCCCCATAAAAATAGATAATGATTCATTGTCCCACGTGAAGACAGGCGCCGGAATGAATTTTTCTGTAGCTGTTTTGTTTTTTAATCCAAGCTCGCATACCCATTGCTCAAGTGCGTTGCCATTTTTTTGGTCTTTTTGCCCACAATAAATTGCTGTCGTAGATTTGCTCCGGTCAATAGTAAATTTTATATTAGAAAAGTGTTTTGCATGCGCAACAAAGTCGCGCACCTCGTCATCCTTTGATGAATAGAAATAGATACCGTGCGGACGACAAAGATTTCCTTCAGAGAGCAAGTATCCGAGCACCACCGCTTTTTTGAGCTCTTGTTTTTTTCCTATTGTATTTGTAAGTGTACGTGGTGTGGCGATACGGTCTCCCTTTTTGATATGTTCAAGATTTTTCCAACCGGTGATGGTGTAAAATGGGTGGTTTGCTGTCGCGCGAATGATTTTTCCCGTGCGTGTTTTTAGGAAGAACACTTTTTTAATGCCATTTTCCAGAATATCTACAGTCCTTTTGCTTGTGAGCTGGAGTGTGTCATTCATCGTGAGTACGTGCGGGGCACGATTGCCCTCAAATGCCTCCTTGATAGTCATTACAATTCCTGTTTTTGTATCAACGAGACGCGTATCACCCGTTAAGCATTTATTAAAACCATACGCAGCAAATGGTTCAATGAGGAGCCACAGTTCGTCCGCGCTCTTTTTTGAAAGTTTGCCGAATTCAGTAAATCCTTTGAGAAGTTTTTCTTTCTGTGCCTGCATTTCTGCGGGGATTTTTTTACCCATTGCTTTACGAAGTTTGTCAGCATCGAGCCACGAATATCCTGCAAGATGAATTGCAATCATCATAACGTCGTCCTGGTACGTAATAACGCCGTACGACATCGAGAGGATTTCTTTGAGGCGTGGGTCGAGGTAGGTAATCGTTGATGGATTGTATTTACGCTTGATGTACTCAGGAATGGATTCCATTGGTCCTGGACGATAGAGCGCAACCATAGCGTTGATATCGTGAATGGTGGTAGGGCGAAGCTCTTTGAGGTAGCGTGTCATTCCCGCACCGTTCAGCTGGAAAAGTCCCATAGTCTCTCCACGCGCAAGCATTGCAAACGTTTTTGGATCATCGAGAGGAATATGGTCAAGGTCTATGTGTACATCGTGACGTTCTTTTACGAGACGAATTGCATCCCCTAATATGGAGAGGTTACGAATACCAAGAAAGTCGAATTTAAGAAGCCCCGCGTCTTCAACCGCGTGCATATCATACTGGGTAATAATCTTGCCACCCTTGGGATCGAACTGTGTG
>CAYHML010000087.1:0-2820 GCA_964357675.1 uncultured Candidatus Saccharibacteria bacterium
ATTTTTCATGAGGCAACGATATCCACCATGGTATGATTTTTGGTGAGGCCATTCGGGGGCTTGCATTTATTTTTAAAATGAGGTAGAGTGGGGAAATCGTTTTTGTTTTTAATATAAAAGTATGAAAGTACGAGCATCAATCAAGAAAATCTGTACGAAATGCAAGACGGTCAAACGAGGCGGGGCTCTTCGTGTTATCTGCACGAACCCACGCCACAAACAGCGTCAGGGATAGGGATTATCATAATTTAAGAATACATTACACTATGCGTATTTTGGGAATCACCATACCGGATGAGAAACGTCTGGAAATAAGCCTCACTGCCGTCTATGGTATCGGTCGCGCGCGCGCAAAAAAGATTTTGGACGCAGTAAAGATTGATTATGGTACGCGCGCAAAAGAATTGACCGCCGACGACGAAGCAAAGATTCGTAAAGAGATTGAAGCGTTTACCCTCGAAGGAGATCTCAAACGCGAAATTTCAATGAACGTCAAGCGCCTCAAAGACATTCATGCGTATCGCGGAACACGTCATGCAAAAAAACTTCCTGTTCGAGGACAGCGCACCAAGACGAACTCACGCACCGTACGTGGTAACGTGCGCAAGACAATGGGTTCAGGGCGTCGCAAGGCAGATAAAAAATAATAAGTCAACAATACTCACGTAAACACCAACTATGGGAAAAGTAAAAATCGTTAAAAAAACAGGGCAGGGAGTTGATGCGGGATTAGTATCTCGCGCGCTTTCACGCACGGCAAAGAAAAAGCATCTCACTGGCACCTTGTATGTTCAGGCAACATACAATAATACCAAGATTTTGCTTACTGACAAGACTGGTAATGCACTCGTGTGGTCATCTTCTGGCTCTCTTGGATTCAAGGGTGCAAAGAAGGGAACACCGTTTGCTGCCGCAAAGGTTGGCGAGTTGGTCGGTGAGCGAGCGGTTGCCGTAGGTCTCAAAGAAGTTGATGCGGTTGTGAGAGGAGTTGGTGCAGGTCGCGAAAGCGCTATCCGCGCCTTTAATTCAAAAGGGATTGATATTACTATGATTCGTGATGTTACCCCTGTACCTCACAATGGTCCAAAGCCAAAGAAGCCACGCAGAATATAGTAGCAGTTTAGTGACTCGTTGAATAAATAAAACACAATGATTATCGACCAAAAATGTAAAAAATGTCGCCGTGCCGGAGAAAAATTGTTCCTTAAAGGGGAACGATGTTTTACGCCTAAATGTGCAATGGAGCGCAAGCCATATCCTCCCGGAATGCTTTTGTCAGAACATAAGCATCGTTCGAGTACCACAGAGTTTGGTACCCAGATGCGCAACAAGCAGAAGGTACGCAATACATACCGCGTTAGCGAGAAGCAATTCAGCAACTACGTAAAGGAGTCAACCACCAAAAAAGGTGTTGCTCCTGCGGATTTTTTGTACGAAGCTCTCGAATCTCGTTTAGATAATGTTGTGTTCCGTGCAGGGTATGCAAATGCGCGTTCCCTTGCTCGTCAGATGGTTGCGCATGGGCACATTACGGTTAATGGTCGCCGAAGCACTATTGCTTCTCGCCGTATGAAGGTGGGGGATATTATCGCTGTGCGCGCAGGAAGTAAGGGGTCAAAACTTTTTGAAGGTTTAGGGGAAAAGTTGAAAACGATTAAGGTTCCATCATGGATTAAAATTGACGCTGATAAGCACACGGTGACACTGCAAGGAAAGCCAAAGAGTGTTCCCGGTGAAGCAACGTTCAACCTTACATCCGTTATTGAGTTTTATAGTCGCTAATATTTGAGAACGGAATAACGAGGACGCTCTTATTTCCAAAGCTCACTAATAATTTTAATATTCATATGCTTGACTACAACATCATTTTGCCATCAAAGCCAAAGGTTATCTCTGAAGATAATGTAAAAGGTACGTATGATATCGAGGGACTTTACCCTGGATATGGCCATACGTTGGGAAACTCACTTCGTCGCATCATCTTGTCATCACTCATGGGTGCATCAATTACGACCGTCAAGATTGACGGCGTTGCTCACGAGTTTTCTACTATCGAAGGGGTTAAGGAAGACGTTATTATGATTCTCCTCAACCTTAAGAAGGCTCGGTTCAAGCTTTCAACAATGGAAACACAAACTGCAACAATTTCAATCAAGGGTGCTAAAAATGTTACTGCTGGTGACATTAAGGTTGGTGGTCAGGTTGAGGTATTGAACCCAGATCTCCATATTGCTACCCTTACTGACAAGAATGCTTCATTTACGGTTGAAATGACCATCGAAAAAGGTTTTGGATATGTTCCAAAGGAAGTACATCAAAAGGAAAAGGTTGATATCGGGACGATTGCGCTCGATGCAATCTTCACCCCTATCCGTCGTGTAAACTACGAAGTAGAAAATATGCGCGTTGGTGATCGTACCGACTATAATCGTCTTAAACTTTCTATTGAAACTGATGGTACTATCACCCCCCGTCGTGCACTCGAATCTTCAATCGAAATTATGATCAGTCAGCTCAAGGCAGTTATCGGCTTCATTGAAGCTGAGGCTGAGAAGTCTTCCGTAGAGGAACGTGATGAAGAGGAACAAGCACCTAAGAAAGATGCGGTTGATAACGAGTTCCTTAAGACTCGTATCGAACACCTCGATCTCTCCGCACGTACTTCAAATGCTCTTGGTAATGCAAATGTTCGTACGGTTGGTGGGCTTGCACGCAAGACAGAAGAGGACCTTTTGGAAATCGACGGGTTGGGCGACAAGGGAATTCAGGAGATCAAACGCGTTCTTACAGGCCCCGGCAGTTCGCTTAAAGGTTAGGAGT
>CAYHML010000088.1:0-1577 GCA_964357675.1 uncultured Candidatus Saccharibacteria bacterium
ATATGGAGTATCGATTGGGAATGACGGATTGTTTTCTGGGTATGCATGGGGAGGGGATGTAGTTGGTTGGGTTCATTTTGCTCCAGTGACAGCAGGTGCGGATATCGTGCACGCAAATTTCCCTACTTGTACGGCTGGTAATGTACCACCGGCATCGTGGGGCGCTTGTATTGAGGAGGCTGGTTTCTGTTCATCAAATCCTCCCGGCACTGCTATTCCTCGTTCACAAACTGGTGTATGTGGGTTTGGGTATACGGGTACAGCAGTGCGATCCTGTGTTCCTGATCCCGTCACATACTGTCCGCTTCCCGCGGCCATCAATGGTAACGGCGTTTGTGAGATAGGAGAAACGTTACTCAACGCTCCTTCAGATTGTAAGGGGAAGGTAAGGCAATTTTAAGTTCAATAGTGAGGTTTTGTAGATACATACAGCAAGGAGCGCCCGAAGGGCGCTCCTTGCTGTATGTGTGTTACGAGTGCCACCAGTCAATTCCATATTTAAAAAGCCGTGGTATACTAAAAAAATGGATACATTAGGAGCACTTTTTGGTAGTACCGCGCGCGTAAAAATTCTTCGTCTTTTCCTCTCAAACTCACTCGAGGTTTTTAGTGTTGATGATGTGGCACAAAAAAGTAAAGTAAAGGGAGCCGAAGCACGTAAAGAAATCTCTCTTTTGAAAAAGATCGGTTTCCTTATCGAAAAGGCATCGATAAAGGAAGTTGTGGTGAAGCGAGGTTCAAAAGAAATGGTGGTAAAAAAACGAATAGAAGGTCTCCAGCTCAAACAAGACTTTTCCCTTCTTGCGCCACTCAAAAACCTTATTTTTGCAGAGATGCCACTCAGTCGTAATGAGATTATTAAACGTTTTCGCTCGGTAGGGAAAATTAAACTCCTTATTTTGGCGGGAGTTTTTATCGATGAACCAGATTCACGGGTGGATGTCCTTGTGGTGGGGGATGGGGTCAAAAAACGTGCTTTAGAGTCGGCACTTCGCTCGCTTGAGTCAGAAATAGGAAAGGAGCTTTCATATAGCGCTCTTGAGACAGCAGATTTCCTTTACCGTGTAAGTGTTTATGATAAGTTTGTACACGATGTTCTTGATTTTAAGCATGACCGCGTGGTTGATAAGCTCAAGATATAAAGAATCGGGGGTGTGGAGTTATCCACACCCCCCTTCCATTCCGTATATGCTAGGTGGTATAATGTTTATACGGAATCAACCCCCCGTATTTTGTCTCTTCCGTGGCCATAGGAAGATACAAAATACGGGGTTGATCAAATAGTAAGTACTGTGTGTAAGAGAACCGGGAAGTATTACACTTGTCTGTTTCTTGTACTAGGGACTTATGTTAGGCAACGTGCTTTTATTAGGTTTTAATAGTTTATAGTACCTTGTGCGAATTTATTCGCAGGGGATAATAAAAAATAATATGGAATTAGTTAATCAATGGGGAGTGAGCTTGAGCAATTCCTTCAATCAGGGCTTGGGTGTTGAGATCATTAGATTTCTCCCAAGATTTGTACTCGCGGTTGTTATCTTTATGTTGAATCTTATCGTTATTAATTTTTGGGAGAT
>CAYHML010000088.1:1587-2698 GCA_964357675.1 uncultured Candidatus Saccharibacteria bacterium
AAATCATAAGATTTCTCCCAAGATTTGTACTTGCAGTGTAATATTTGTTGCAGGTTGGATAATCGGTTCAGTCCTTGGTGAAGTAGTAGAGAAAATTGTAAAGACACTCAAGATCGATAGTATCCTTGAGAGCGCAGGAGCACGTAATTTGGTAAACAAGGCAGGCTTCAACCTTAATTCAGGTGCGTTTTTGGGTGGTATCGTACGTTGGTTTGTGGTGATCGGTTTTCTTGTAGCAGCACTTGACGTATTTCAACTTCAGGCAATCAATGCGCTCTTGACTTCAGTAGTCACACAGTTTATTCCAAACATTGCAATTGCATCACTCATTCTCATTGTAGGTGCAATCCTCGCTGAGTTTGTTCAGAAGGTAATGTCGGGCGCAGCAAAGGCTGTTGATGCAAAATCATCAGGACTTGTTGGTGGTATCGCTCGTTGGGCAATTTGGATTTTTGCTATTATTGCAGCGTTGATGCAGTTACACATTGCAGATCAGATCTTGAGCACACTCGTGACAGGTCTTGTCGCAATGCTTGCAATCGCAGGAGGCCTCTCATTTGGTCTCGGTGGCAAGGATGCAGCAGCACGTTATATTGAAAAGCTTCGCGAAGATATTTCAAGCCGATAATACGTCTTTTTTAGGATATATTTATCAACAGAAAAACCCGCCAGATGGCGGGTTTTTCTGTTGAAGAGGTTCGGTATTTTCGGTCATATGGTTCTTAACTTTTTACATTCCCCACATATCGCTTGACATCGTTTTTCTTTTGTATATAATGCACTCTATTGTTGCATATGAGTACGAAGATCAATAAAAGACACTCCCAGGCGGGGTAGAAAGACCTTTTTGGTTCTCTCTTTTGTCCGCCTGGTGCGGATTTTATTTTTTCGTTAAGACCTCATCGACCGTTATTTGACAATTGAATTCTGTCCTGTACGCCCGTTAATGTGGGTCTTTGAGGCGTAGAGAGGCAGGCAGGTAAAAAAAAGAAGACTCCGTCACACACGTGACGGAGTTGTAAGTAAATAATGATTGTGGTTCTTAAATTTCCTTACAGGAAATTAAGAGCATATGGTGGATGCCTTGGTTCTCAGAGGCGACGAAAGACGT
>CAYHML010000089.1:0-2676 GCA_964357675.1 uncultured Candidatus Saccharibacteria bacterium
ATATCACTATAGGTAATCAACACCATCAAAAGAATGAGGATGATGAACCCGATCCCATTTACCGCATTCGTAACTACAGGTTTGATAGGTGATCTCTTGATAGTTTCAATAATGATGAAGAAAAGTCTTCCACCGTCAAGGGCTGGAAACGGAAAGAGGTTGATGACAGCAAGGTTGATAGAAATAAGCGCAGTGAGCGAAATAAGGTGCACTAATCCTAACACTGAAGCGTCGCTCACAATGCGCACGATTCCCACAGGACCCGAAACACTAGAAAAATCTGCGTTCCCTACAATCATTTGTTTAAAAAAATCAAGGAGCCCAATAATCGTCTGCTTCGTAAGAGAGAGAGTCGTGGTGAACCCCATAACAACGGCGTCATACACGGGGAGTGTGAGGATTCCCGTCATATCCATAGAAATACCGATTGCACGACGTCCATCCATAAGACCGCTCACGGGATGCACAATGGTGGTCTTTATCTCATCTCCCCGCTCATAGGTAAGAATAATTTCTTCGTGAGCAGAAATGAAATTTTGCACCAACCGCATTTCTTGTGTTTGTAATATTTCTTTTCCTGCAGTGAGAGACAAAATATGATCACCACTTTTAAGCCCTGACGAAAAAGCTGGGGAATGCTCGGCGACAGAAATAATCGTGAGTTCGGCATTCTTCACACGTGAACCGTAATACGAATCATCTACTGAATACGGTACTCCTGCCATAAAGCCAACCGAGAGAAGTATCCATGCAAACAATAGATTAAAAATAACCCCTGCGCTTACCACCGCTGCTTGTTGCCATTTTGGCTTATGTACAAAACTACGTGCGTGGTCTTTGCCTCGTATAGACTCTTCGTCAGGATTTTCTCCAAAAATTTTAACAAAACCGCCCACAGGAAATGCATTGACCGAATACACGGTCTCACCAACTTTTTTACTCCATAACCGTGGCGGAAACCCAATACCAAATTCATCGACACGAATTCCTGCACGTTTAGCAACGAGAAAATGACCAAGTTCATGCACAAAAATAAGAAGTGCAAGAATGACAACAAAAAGTATAATAGACATATAAAATATTATTCACCCAATATTTCTTTTTCCTTTTTCTCTCCCGTTAGTTCAAGGGCATTGTTTGCTTCATCAACAAATTTTTGGAGATCCTCAAGCGCACGCGTCTTTTCGTCCTCGCTCAATGAACCCTCGCGCTCTGACGTAATGATGTCGTTTTTTGTTTTTTCACGATCCCCTTTAATCTCGATACGTGACTCCTCTACTTTTTCGCGTACGATTTTTACGTAGGCAACGCGACGCTCTGTCGTAAGAGGTGGAAAAAAGATACGTAGTCCTGCGTCATCTATGGAAACAGAGACACCTAGGTTTGCCGTATTGATAGCCCGTTCAATTTCCTTACTGTTTGTTTTGTCCCACGGCACAATACGAAGGGTACGAGGGTCTTCGGTTGCGATGGTTGCGACATGGGAAATAGCAAGACGTGCGCCGTATGATTCGACAAAAACACCATCCAAGAGTGCAATACTTGCACGTCCCGTATGGATAGACGAGAGTTCTTTTGCGAGGTGTTCCCCAATTTCTTTTGTGCGTTTTTTAAATGGATTAAAATCGTATGCCATAATTTAGTATTGTATCATAAGAGCTTATAAAAGTTAATTGAATTCTGGAACAACTATCGCAAGGTGCTCAAGAAGCATTTTGGGTGACGAACCACGATCAGCAAGATAGTTTTTCGCCTGATATATTTCGTGAAAAATGCTTGTGGTGTCCTTCTTCCCTGCAAGACGCGTATAGAGAATTCTCTCAAGATGGTCGAGTATGGTGCGAATCATTTCACGGTCTATCGGCACGTCCTTTTTAGTTTCCGTGATTTTCTTTATCATTGCAAACCGCTCGCCCCGTGTACTTTGTAGGAATTTTTCTGCAGTCACCTCTGTTTCTTCTTTTTTTCCAGAGATACTTTTTGCGTCAAAGAACACCACACGCGACAACAATGTTTTTAAGATAGTGTCTGCACGCGGAACAATAATAAAAAAATGTGTTCCCGACGTCGGTTCCTCGAAGGTCTTCAAGAGTGCGGTTTGTGCCTCGCGGGTTATCGTGTCAGCGCCAACAATAAAAAGCTTTCGAGGGGGCCGCACTTCCTCCCCCACCTTCAAGGGAACGTTGGACGAATCGAATCCCGCACGTGTTTGCATTTCAGAAAGGTTGCGACTCTCGTCGATACCAAACACACGAAACGACAACAAGGTGACATCAGGGTTACCGTGGGTATGTATCCCCATATGCTTTTCAAGAAGGTGTGTGAGTGCTGGCAGTACGTTCTCGTGTGTCCCCTGAATTAAATGCGCGTGGTGCAAGTACCCTGTTCTTTTATAATTTTCGAAGAGAGTATCCATAAAAAATTATATCTGATCAATTTTGACGTTCCTTTTCGCATGACGTTCTACCCCACCAAATGGTGTCTCCAGCCATACACGTACAATTTCTTTTGCTTCATCGTCTTCGATAAAACGTGCACCGAGAGAGAGAATATTTGCATCATTATGCTCACGTGAAAGAACTGCAATATCCACAGCACCACCATAGTACACGGCAGCGCGTACACCAGAAACTCTATTTGCGCATATTGCTTCTCCTTGCCCTGAGCCACCCAATA
>CAYHML010000090.1:0-2626 GCA_964357675.1 uncultured Candidatus Saccharibacteria bacterium
TTTTCTTCTGCGCGTGCATCATCTAGGATGCTATCAACGCGTGTGTTTGCGTACAGGGCAATATTGAGTCCCGGATCGCTTCGTTGGCTTGAGTGCCAGAAAGGGTAGGGGTCACTATCGCGTCCGAGTACTTGTCCAAAGAAGAGTGCATCAAACTTGCGGGGACGTACGATTGTTTCTTTGAAATCTCCGGTTGCAAATACCCGTATGTCGACAGGGACGCCTAGTTTTGCCCATGATATTTTGAGTTCCTCGACTACCGCCTTCAGTTCAGGTGCTTCAGAAGTTGCCAGGGTAAAGCGGAGTGTCGCAGTCTCTTTACTTGTTTTCTTTTGCCATACACCTTGTTCTTCATTGAATGACCAACCTGCTTTTTGAAGAATCGTGCGTGCTGTTGCGAGGCGCTCTTCGAGAGGCTTTTGCTCCTTGGATTTTTCGTATCCAAGTGCACCAGGAGGAAGAAGGGTGTCGAGAAGGATTCCGTATCCAGCAAGCGCCTTATTGATGATTTCTTGTTTATCAATGCTAAGGCCAAGTGCTTCACGTACGGCGCTTTCTGCAAAGATAGGGGCTTCGTTTTGATTAAAGAATACCGCAAGCACACGGGGGAGTGGTGCATGTTCTACACGGTAGCCACTTTCTGAAAGTATTTTCCCTTGCTCGTGAGAAATTGAATTAATTGCATCAACGGTTCCGTTTTTGAGCATCGTTACGAGGTCGTCCTCACTTTTTGCAAAAACGAATTTAATGGTGTTGATATAGGGTCTACCAAGGGCAAATTTTTTGAAAGAGGAGAGTGTGTAGGAGACAGGGATCTCGTCACCATCTTTGCTAGTTGTTTCAATAGCGTCAATCTTATAAGGTCCCGAACCAATAGGTTCGCGGTTATATTTATTGGTATCAAAGCGATTAAAGTCAACATTTTCCCAAATGTGTTTTGGAAGTATTCCCATCGTGGTGTTTTCAAGGAAGGGGACGTAGGGTTTTTTTAGGGTAAAGAGCACGGTGAGATCGTCTATTTTCTCAACTCCTACGCCGTCCCAGCTTGCGCGTTTAGGGCTTTTCATACGGCTGTCTTGTGCCGTTTTGATCGTAAAGACGACATCGTCGGCAGTGACTTTTTCACCATCGTGCCATTCAAGATCTTCTTTAAGCCAGAATGTGTAGGAAAGACCATCACCTGATATTTCATAGCGCTCTGCAAGGTCAAGTACAAAATTTCCGTTTGCATCTGCGCGAAGGAGTCCTGAATATACCAGTGCTGAAATATCGCGGTCTGCCTCTGAGCCGATTTCACCTCCTGCAAGAAGTGGATTGATGTGTGCGGGAGTGTTGAGTACCCCTTCAATAAGTGTTCCACCGTATGTTGGTACAGGAACAATGTATGATTTATTAACCCACAGTAAGAGTACGATAGTTGTCCCTACTAATAGACCCATAGCACTAAAAAAAATCTGCTTCTCTCTGTTTGAGAATGCAGCAAGCGCAAGCGTAAAACGTCCTTCGAATGGAAGAATGAATCGTTTACAAAATATTTTATTGAGTGATGAGAGAAGATTTTTCACGAGAGTAATTATATAAAATCTTTCACTTTTTTCTAGGAGCTCATTAATATGAGCGCATGTAAAAACCTAGGATTTTACAATGATTGGTTGGTGAGATAAAAATACTAAACCTCCTGCTGTAGCTAAAAAGAGCTATCGGGAGATGTAAAGCATTACCAAAGCTGAACACGCAAAAAGTGTTGCGGTAATGATGGTGAGGTAGAATAATACCTTCTCTGTCCCTCGACGAGTATAGTGAATACTGTCGTCGCTTCCTCCCATTGCGCCACCAACACCTGCTCCTGTTTGCTGGAGAAGGATAGATGCGATAAGTATGATTGAGAGAATGATCTGCGTCCATGGCAGAATCTTAACCAGAAATTCCATAAACCAAAGTATAGCAGAGAGTTGAGCAATGTGCAAATCTTCTGTGTGTCTTTAATAAAAGTTTTCCACACATTTTTTATTCTTCGTACAGAAAATTTGCTACACTATCCTGTATGGAAGGAGAACTTTACAATACGATACAAAAACAGGAACTACAGGGAATGCCTCCCGTACCTACTTCTCTAAAGTTTCCAGATATTTCTTTCGGACCTCCGGGAGAGACTACTCTTCAGAACGGAGGGGCTTCCCACCGTCGCGAGGTGTACGCCAAGATTGGCATTGTGATTGGCGGCACCGCAATCATCTCGTGGTTTGTCATAGCGCTCGGAATTGTGTTTGCCGTTGTGGGAGCATTATTTTCATATGCTGGATTAACATCATCGCGGGCAAAGTATGCACGCATTGGTTTGTACCTATCGTTAGCAGGGGGAACTCTTTCGATTTTGTATATAGTGGTGGTATATGCGGGATTTATGAACTATAATTTTTTTACGAACGAATTGTGGGGAATTCCATCGGGGGGTGTGCAAAAGTTTGATTAACGCGTTGTAGTAAAAGAGGGTAAAAAAATAAAATCCACGATATCGTGGATTTTATTTTTTTACCCTCTTTTTACCTTGTGCGTATAAGCTTTGAAACGCGCATTGCCTCATGTAAGAATCGTACCATGGAGTACTATTGAAGTGATTAACTTG
>CAYHML010000091.1:0-2549 GCA_964357675.1 uncultured Candidatus Saccharibacteria bacterium
AAGTTAATCACTTCAATAGTACTCCATGGTACGATTCTTACATGAGGCAATGCGGAGTGTGCAGCAAAATTACTCAGGGTGTTGGTATTGAAAATAGAACATACAACACGTGTGATGCATCAAGTGAAATTTAACGGTTGGAAACTAACGGGCGAAAATTATTTTCTTTTCTTACACTTCATTACCGCGTCTATGCCAGGAAGTTTTCCATCCACAAGATAGTCTAGTGTTGCACCACCCCCTGTAGAAACAAACGAAAGATCTTTCTCTAAACCATTTTTTTCCACAACAACAGCAGTATCCCCGCCCCCGATAATAGAAGTTGCTTTTGTTCCAATAATTGCCTTAAGGAGCATAATGGTCCCTTTATCAAAACCTCCCTCGTAGTACCCAAGTGGTCCATTCCAAACAATAAGTTTTGCCTTTTTCAAAATTGGCGCGAGGGAACGTATTGTCTCTGGGCCAACATCGACGATAGCATCACCACGAGAAAGATCGTCAATATATTTTACGATCCCTTTTTTGTTGTTCGAGTCGCTCACGATAACATCCGTAGGAAGAATAATCTTTCCTTTTTTCAAGAGCGACGTGATGTTGAATTTGTAACGATCCACTGTTGAGGTACCCACTTCAAGTCCGGCGTCACGAATAAAGTCATTAGCGAGAATACCTCCCACAAAAATATTGTCCGCGCGCTTCATAAATTTTTTCAAAAGTGGCATTTTAGTTTCAAACTTTGCACCACCAAGAATAAACAAGAATGGATGTTTTGGACTAAGGGCAAGGGAAAGGTGCTTAATTTCATCAGCAATAAGGAAGCCAATATAGCTCGGCAAATATTTCGTAATTCCTACAACCGAAGCGTGTGCGCGATGCGTCACCGCAAATGCATCATTAATATAGATGTCACCAAACGAAGCAAGATATTTTGCGAATTCAGAATCATTATCACTCTCGCGCTCGTCGAGGCGCAAGTTTTCAAATATTATAACTCCCCCCAACGACAAACCCTCTACCATCGTACGTGCTTCTTCTGTACGAAAATCAGGTACAAACCCTACTTTTATTTTTCTGCTTAAATAACGAACTATCGGCTTCAAGGACGACGAAGCATCCTTACCTATATGGGACAAAATAATTACCCGCGCTTTCTTTTTAATTAGATATTCAACGGTGGGAAGCGTGCGATCGATACGCATCGTTTCTACAATCTTGCCATTTTTTATCGGCACATTAAAATCAAGACGAAGGATTACACGCTTGCCTTTAAGGTCTTTTATATCTTTAATGGTAGGAATATTTTTCATATGATAGGTAGTGGATACTCAATAATTATTTTACTTTTTCTGCTCCGCGTAATATCTCTCCAAATACAAACGGGTCCAAACTTGCACGCCCTACGAGAAGCCCATCGACGCGCGAAGCAGTTAAAAACTCGTTCGCATTTTTTTCATTTACGGAACCTCCATAGAGAATCGGCACATGGGAACCGTCCCTACTATACATATCGGCGAGTGTCTTTTTGATGAGAATCGCAATCTCAAGCGCGTCCTCCGAGGAAGCTGCGCGAAGTGCATTTTTGCCAATAGCCCAAATTGGCTCGTATGCAATAACTACATTACTTAATTCTTTTTTCTGTACATTTTTAAGCGCCATTTTTATCTGTGAAGCAACGTATTTCAAATACTCTCCGTCCTTATCACGCTCACGTTCACCCACACACAACACGACGACGAGCCCCGCCTTGATGCCTGCAAGAATTTTTTTATTTATCATCTCATCAGTTTCTCCTAACGCACGACGTTCCGAGTGTCCAATAATCACGTGCGTTAAACCAACCGAACGAATCTGCGAAGGTGAAACTTCTCCTGTATAAGCACCTTCTTGCTCAAGCCAAGCATTTTGCGCACCAAGGGTTACTCTATGTCCCGTTACCATTTTTTTCAAATCTCCAGCGTACACCAACGGAGGACAAATGACTGTCTGTATATTACGTAACACGCTTGCTGTTTTTTTAATCTGTGTAAATCTTTCACGAGCCTCTTTCAGTTCCACAGGATACATTTTCCAGTTACCAATGATAAGTTTCTTCATAAGGCAATAATACCACAAAAGAAAAGGTGTAAAAAATCCACGTATATACGTGGATTTTTTGCACCTTTTCTTTTGTGTAATCAAAATTACTGCCCCTCTTTCCAGTCTTGGATCACCCACGAACCTCCCGGCCCTGAAGTAAAAAGTGCGTTTTGAAGACCAGACGCATAAATTACATTCGCGCTATTCTGCAATGTGATTTTGTATGCTGTCACCTCTTTTACTGAAGCATTATTTTTCAACAAAATATCACCGAGGCGTGCGTATAAAAGAACATCCCCTTGTGCGCCTTGTTCGAGCTCTATCGCTTCATTGGGGTCACCCATCGAGGCACCAGTATTTTCTGATATAAGCATAATCCAAGAGCTTCCTCCCGGTGCTCCCGTGAAATACAATCCGGTTCCTTCCACTTCAATTTTACTACTTGTTGTACGGTTTGAGGGATTATCTGCGAT
>CAYHML010000092.1:0-2504 GCA_964357675.1 uncultured Candidatus Saccharibacteria bacterium
ACGTCAAGACACATCAACAGGGCTATACTACCAGTCAAGTGCTGGAGGAGGTACGGTGACAAAATTTCAACGGTATGTCTGGGTTACTTCTAATGTTCCGGAGGAAAAACGAATCTGGGTCTATGTTTTTTGGGAGGACTCGATGAATATAAATCATTCATATTCGGTAATCGAATATATTGCAGGTATTAACAGTTAGTAAATATGGCTATGAAAATTTTACATCATAAAAAAGGAGCGGTACTATTAATTGCGATACTTATGGCAAGTGTGATGCTTACGGTTGGTTTGGGGGTATATCAGCGTACGTATAAAGAAATTTATTTTGCATCCTTTTGGAAGCAGGTACAATTTGCTTTTTTAGCAGCTGACATAGGGCTTGAATGTGCGCTGTATCGCGATTTGCATCCTCCTACTGCACCTGCACCTGCGGGATCTGTTTATTTTGCTACATCTACCCCACCAGCAGTTCCAGTTGTTACTGATTTTTGGTGTGGTGGTGGAACAACAATGAGTTCTCTTTCCTCTTCTACTTCAGGAAATTATGTATATGCCACTACAACGTTTCCATTTATTGGTTTTTCTCAGGGATTTAAGGTTGAGGTTGTAAAAATCACTAATCGTACCGTAGGAACAACAACCACAAAAATTATCTCGCGAGGGTACAATTCGAATAATCCTTCAAATCCTCGTCTTGTTGAACGTGGATTGAAGATTGAATACTAAGTATGAATGTAGAAAAGTTTGCAATTCCAAAGGACAAGAAAGACGCCGTAGAGCGTCTTGCTGTTTTGCGCAAGACCATAGACCATCACCGATACCTATATCACGTACTTGATCGGTCAGAGATTTCTCCCGAGGCACTTGACTCTCTAAAGCGTGAGCTTGTAGAAATTGAAACAGCGTACCCTGAATTCATAACTCCTGATTCTCCATCGCAACGTGTGGCAGGCGCACCACTCAAAGGTTTTAAAAAAGTTGCACATACCGTACCTCAATGGTCGTTCGGCGATGCGTTTGACGAGGAAGACATACGTGAATTTGATGCTCGTGTGAAAAGATTTTTGAAAGATTCTCTTGGTCGTGTTGTTTCTCCATCCTACACGTGCGAACTTAAAATAGATGGGCTTAAAGTAGTGCTTACCTACAAAGAAGGGAAGCTGATGCAAGCATCAACGCGTGGTGATGGTAAGGTTGGCGAGGACGTCACGATGAATGTTCGTACTATTGAATCGGTTCCACTCGTACTTACAGAGCCAATGACCCTTGTGTCTGAAGGGGAAGTATTTATGTCAAAGCGTGAGTTTGAGCGACAAAACAAAGAGCGAGCAAAGAAGGGTGAAGAACTTTTTGCGAACCCACGCAATATTGCAGCAGGGTCTATTCGCCAGCTCGATCCTCGTATTGCTTCCGAGCGTCACCTCGATACGTTCGTGTATGACATTGGCAGTATTTCAGAGAAACTTCCTGAAACACAAATTGCCGAACTCGAACTATTAAAAAAACTTGGGTTTAAGGTCAATACGCACTATAAATTATGCAAGAATATCGACGATGTAATCGCGTGCTATCATTCATGGAAAAACAAGAAAGATAAACAAGATTATTGGATCGATGGCGTCGTGGTAAAAGTAAATGAGAAAGAATATCAAGACGTGCTGGGGTACACTGGCAAAGCGCCACGGTTTGGTATCGCATTCAAATTTCCCGCAGAGCAAGTAACTACGGTCGTGGAAGATATTGTCCTACAAGTAGGGCGCACGGGGGTCGTGACACCTGTTGCGCATTTGCGCCCTGTGTCTGTCGCAGGGTCGGTTGTCTCGCGCGCAACACTTCATAACGAAGACGAGATTAAGCGGCTCGACGTGCGCGTGGGGGATACGGTGATTTTGCAAAAAGCGGGGGATGTGATCCCTGACATTGTTGTGGTAGTGAAAGAAATGCGTACCGGGAAAGAAAAATCATTTATTTTTCCCGAGTACGTTGAAGATTGTGGTGGCGCTATCGAGCGCATCTCAGGGCAATCGGCATATCGATGTGTAAATAAAAATTCCTTCGCGCAGAAACGTCGCTTGTTCTACTACTTTGTGTCAAAAAAAGGATTTGATATTGATGGGTGTGGTCCGAAAGTAATCGACGCGCTCCTCGATGCAGAACTTATCGGGAACCTTGATGACCTGTTCACGTTGACGGTGGGCGATGTGCTCACTCTCCCACGGTTTGCAGAAAAATCCGCAGAAAATTTAATTGAAGCAATTAGTAATGCCAGCACAATTTCGCTTGGGAAGTTTCTCACGGCACTTTCTATCCCTCACGTTGGAGAAGAAACGGCGCACGACCTTGCTGACTCTTTTGGTAGTATTGAAAAATTACGCACCGCATCACTCGAAGACTTTACTGCGGAGTATGGGGTAGGAGAAATTGTTGCTCGTTCGCTGGTTGAATGGTTTTCAGACGTGCATCACCGTGCGCTCCTTGATCGACTTTTGAAGTATATACACATC
>CAYHML010000093.1:0-2288 GCA_964357675.1 uncultured Candidatus Saccharibacteria bacterium
GTGGATGAGGCGGCACTCACGGGGGAATCTATCCCTGTGCATAAAATTACCGAGTTATTACAATAAGAAGTATTGCCAGTAGCAGATAGGCGCAATATGATTTTCAGGGGAACACATGTTGCAACGGGTACGAGCAAGGCTCTTGTGGTTGGTACTGGAATTAATACAGAAATTGGACTTATCGCGCGCGAAATCGTTTCTATTAGTACCGACGTGCCTCTCAAAGTAAACATCGAGTCTTTGGCGCGTTTGATTATTTTTGTTGCTATAGGTATTTCAATTTCACTTTTTGCTCTCGGTATTTATATGGGGAAAGGTGCCGAAGAGATGTTTCTTACTGTTATTTCTCTCTTGGTCTCGGTCGTTCCTGAAGGTCTTCCTATTGTACTAACACTCGTTTTGGCAACAGGAGTGTGGCGAATGGGGAAGCGAAACGCACTGGTAAAGAAACTACAAGCGGTCGAGGCTCTTGGTCAGGTGGATATTCTTGCTGTCGACAAAACAGGAACGCTTACCAAGAATGAGATGGTCGTGCAAAAAGTGTATACTGATGGAAAGTTTTTTGAAATAAGTGGAATTGGGTATGAACCGCATGGCGATGTGCGTATTGATGGCAATGCGGTGGATCCGGCAAATCATCCCGAGTTATTATTTGTGGGGAAAACGTCTGCTTTTTGTGCGGACGCGCGGGTACTATGGAACGAAGAGCATGGGCAGTGGAATCTTTCTGGTGACCCCACAGAAGCTGCAATGCTCGTTTTGTCGCAAAAACTTGGATTTCACAAGGACATTCTCGAGCAAGAGTCACCGGTTGTTGGGGAGATGCCTTTTGATTATTTATTAAAGTATCATGCGGTATTACATAAGGTTGGTGATACGAACACACTTTCACTTTCTGGTGCGCCAGAAATAATTCTTGAACTTTGCAATACTTTTCAAAAAGATGGGATTGCTGAAAAATTGGGAGAGCGCGAGCGCGAGGAAATAGAGTCGGTGCTCGTGGCAATGTCAAAAGATGGACTCCGTGTTATAGGGCTCGCAACGCTTCCCGATAGTGTTGGTTTGCCGGATGCGGAACATCCACCCAACGCTACATTTATTGGATTTATAGCGATGAGCGATGCGTTACGAGTCGAAGTCCCCGATACTGTCGCACGCGCACGTGACGCGGGGATTCGTACCGTGATGATCACGGGGGATCATCGTCTCACTGCTCAAGCCATCGCTAATCAAGCGGGCATTTATCGTGTCGGTGATGGTATCCTTACGGGAAAAGAAATTGAAGCATTGTCTGATAACGAGCTCGTAAATGCAATTGCAAATGTTTCTGTCTTTGCGCGCGTAACGCCGGTACATAAACTTCGTATCATTCGTGCATACAAGGAGAGAGGAAATATTATTGCAATGACCGGTGACGGGGTCAATGACGCGCCTTCATTATCTGCGGCAGACCTTGGTGTAGCGATGGGGCGCATCGGCACCGAGGTGGCAAAGGAGGCATCTGATATCGTACTCCTTGATGATGACATGGGAAGTATTATTTCGGCAGTAGAGGAAGGTCGTAGCATTTACAAGACTATTAAAAAAGTCATTTTATATTTATTCTCTACAAGCGTTGGCGAGGTTTTGGTGATTGGTGGGGCAATCTTTTTTGGATATATGGTTCCGATATTACCGGTGCAGATTATTTGGCTCAATTTTATTACTGATGGATTTTTAGATGTCGCGCTTGCTATGGATCCAAAAGAACGAGGACTTCTTTTTGAAACACAAAAAAAGAAGTCGCGGCGCCTTGTTGATAGGTTGATGGTTACGCGTATAGTGATTATGGCAAGCACTATGGCTATCGGAACACTATACCTCTTTGGCGGATACGCTACGGGGGATCCCGCAAAAGCGTGGACGATATCACTCACACTTCTCGCCGTATTCCAGTGGTTCAATGCGTGGAATTGTCGATCCGAACGTTTCTCTATCTTGCAGATGAATCCATTTTCAAATTTATTCCTTATTGGGGCGACAGGTATTGTGGTAGCGCTCCAGATTGGAGCACTTTATACGACGGTCGGACAAAAACTTTTGCACACTGTTCCTCTCTCGCTTTCAGAATGGGGGATGATTATTGCGATTGCCTCATCCATCATTGTTGTTGAGGAGGTACGGAAAGTTGTTTTCCGTATGAGTGGTAATAAAAACAAACTTGCGGTAGTATAATAAAAGCGGTATTTACCCTGGGGCAAAGCCCCGGTCAAAATGTGTTCGCTTCGCTCACACATTTACCGCCCCAG
>CAYHML010000094.1:0-2191 GCA_964357675.1 uncultured Candidatus Saccharibacteria bacterium
ACTGTAGTAACAAGCACACCAGTGCCAACAACCACCTTGTCTTCGTTCTTCTTTTCTCGCAGTCTTACTGTTGGTTCTCGTGGTGAAGACGTACAAAAACTCCAACAAATACTTAACGTTGACCCTTCAACAAAAATTGCACAGACCGGTGCTGGATCTCCCAGCAACGAAACAACCTACTTTGGTCCTGCAACCAAAAATGCAGTTATCAAGTATCAACAAAAATATGGCATCACCCCCTCAATTGGATTTGTGGGCCCACTCACGAGAAATAAACTTAACGGTAATTAAAAGACTATTCTGAAACAACCCTCAATATTTCTTCAATAGTAGTGAGTCCTTGAACGCTTTTAAAGATACCGTCTTCGAGCATCGTACTCATTCCCTCTTTTCGTGCTTGGATCTCTACTTCATTTGCAGTAGCGCCCCTAATAACAAGATCACGAATAGCGGGCGACATTTCAAGTACTTCATGGATTCCCACGCGTCCCTTGTATCCATCATCACTTTCTTCAGATTTTAGTGGGCGATAGAAAGGTATCTCCTTCCACTCAGCAGACGGCGGAACAATACTTTCATCTTTTAAGGTCATTAGAACATGTTTGAGGTCAACCGTTTTCTCGAGTGCCTCAATCTCAGCAGGTGTTAAAAAGTATTTTTCTTTTTTGTTGCTCAAGCGACGCACGAGACGTTGCGCAATAATAACCTTCACGGTGGAAACAATAAGAAATGGTTCGATGTCCATATCGAGGAGACGTGGCATCGTGGCTGCTGCAGAGTTGGTGTGGAGTGTCGAAAGTACCAAGTGTCCCGTAAGTGCCGCATTTACCGCAAGCGATGCAGTTTCTCCGTCACGAATTTCTCCCACCATAACGATGTCCGGATCCTGACGAACAAGCGAACGGAGTCCATTCGCAAAAGTAAGCCCTATTTCTGGCTTCACTTGTGTTTGATTGACGCGCGCCATTTGGTACTCAATCGGATCCTCAATAGTTGAAATGTTTACATCTGGCTGATTTAAGATATCCAAAATAGTATAGAGGGTTGTTGATTTACCAGATCCCGTAGGTCCTGTGGTGAGGATCATTCCTACGCGTTGCTTCGTTGCCTTGTGTACACGCTCAAGCCCTACCCCATGAAACCCAGACCCTTCAAGGGTAAAGCCTGACACTGACTCACGCAAAAGACGCATAACTGTTTTTTCTCCATAATACACAGGGAGCGTCGAGACGCGGAAAGCAACTTTTTCTCCCGATGAATCTATCTTAAAACGCCCATCTTGCGGCAGACGTTTTTCATCGAGCTTAAGGTTTGCGAGTACTTTGATACGGGCAACAATACCAGACGCAGCCGTCTTAGGAAGCACCATCGCGTCATGAAGCATACCGTCAATACGGTAACGAATTACCACCTGCGAATCCATTGGTTCAATATGAATATCCGATGCTCCTTGAATAATCGCGTGGTTGAGAAGGGTATCAACGATTTTTACGACGGGTAAATCTTCTGCAAGTTTTTTAAGGTCTTCTTCGTTTTGTGCCGCATCCGTCTGCCCATCAGCAACCATCTTGAGTACGTTTGTTTCTTTTTCGATAATATCACCGAACTCAGCCTTAAGAGATTTTTGATACTGCAACAACAGTCCCTTCATTGACTCCTTGTCGGTAAGACGCGGAAGAATTTTAAGACCTACTTTTTTCTTAATGAAATCAATAGCCGCAAGGTCGTCAGTGTCGAGCATTGCCACCTCGAGTGCAGTTGATGTTTTTTTGAACGCCGCAATATTGTGTTTGCGTGCAATCGGCTCGGGAATAAGGGAAAGTAGTTCAAGTTCAATCTTTTGCCCCTTCAGATCCACGAATGGTATTCCTAAAATATATGCCTCAGTACGACGAAGGTCATCTTCAGAAAGTTTTCCTTCAGAAACGAAAATTTCACCTATATATATCTTCTTTGCCTCAGCACGCTTGCTTACATCTTCTACTTCTCCGCGCGGAATAAGTCCTGAGTCAATAATAAAATCTTTGAGTTGTTGATTGTTAACGACCATAAAAAATTTCAATAGTGAATGCTCTTCATAATTAGTATACCAAATGAAAATGAAGAGCGATAGAAGCACTTCGTCTTGTATTAGCTCCTCATTCAGCAGACGAACCCCCAGATTCGCTCTTGGAGCTGACCTACTGGGTCG
>CAYHML010000095.1:0-1875 GCA_964357675.1 uncultured Candidatus Saccharibacteria bacterium
TTCAATGGCTCATTTTCATGCATTTCTTACAACAACTTTGCGTGCATTTCATTTTCCCTATTACTGGACGCTCCTCGCGGGACCACTTCTTTTTCTGCCATTTTGGGTTTTATGGTTTTTTTCGCGAGGACGATGGATGGGGCTCGGTGATGGGAAGCTGGCTGTGTTTATAGGGTGGTTTTTAGGAATGACCCTTGGAATGTCAGCAATTATGATTGGTTTTTGGGTTGGTGCATTGTTTGCAGGTGTTGTAATAGCAGTCCAGCGCATACAGCAAAAAATGAATATTTCAAAAAGCACGTCACGCTGGTCGCTCAAGAGTGAAATCCCCTTCGGGCCGTTTCTTATTTTAGGTGTTGTTGTAGTATACTTTACTCACATAAACTTTTTTGACGGTTCGGTGAATCTTTTTGACATTTTATTCTAATGAAAAAAAATCGTACTTCACAATCAGGATTTACTTTGATAGAGCTTCTTGTGACGACGGGTATATTTTTGGTACTGACGAGCGTGGTGCTCGCAAAATATCGTTCGTACAGTGTTAAAACAACGGTTGCGAATACTGCGGAAACAATCGTCTTGTCTTTGCGTGAAGCTCAGGTATATGGGACGAGTGGTAAGATAGCTTCAGCAGTTTCAACAGAGTGTGGAGGGTCTGCATTTAATTGTCCGTATGGGGTACAGTTTATTAATAGTGCTAGTTCATATGTAGTTTTTGTTGATAAAAATGATGATGGTTCTTATCAGGCGCCATCAGAATTGGTTGCGACCGTAAATCTTCCCGCTGGTATGACTACGACAGGGCTCACTACGGTAGTGAACCCAATGTCTCCTCTTCGTATTGTTTTTAAGCGTCCATTTCCTGACGCAAAAATAAATAATAATCCTGCTAACACGACAGCAACTATCACTGTTTCTAACGCAACTAATAGCGCTACGGTGCGTATCTCTTCCGCAGGGCAAATAACCATAGAATAGAAATGAGAAAAAATACCTTACCATACAAAAAAGGATTTACGCTTGTGGAAATGATTGTTTCCATCGGCCTCTTTACTATTGTTCTTTTTATTTCTTCAAGTGCTTTTCTCGCAGTCCTTAATGCTGATCGAAAATCGCGCGCGACACGTATAGCGATAGATAACCTCAACCTTTCCCTCGAAGATATGTCACGTCGTATTAAGACAGGAACGACGTATAATTGTGGGGGAGGAGCTGGTACAGCAAATTGTTCCACTGGCGGAACCATTTTAGCGATTACGGATCAAGATGATCAGCGTGTTATTTATAAGCGTGGAATAGGAACTGGGGCTGTTACCGCGGGGGGCTGTGGAAGTGCTTTGTTCTCGGGGTCACAGGGTTGCCTCGTGCGCGATAAAGCAGGGACAGTACTGGCAGTGACAGGAAAAGATATTAATATTCAAAATCTCCGTTTTGTGGTAAATGGTACAGATCCTTTCTCTACTCCCGATGTTGTTCAGCCGTATGTAGTTGTGCTTGTTGATGGGGTGACGACTGCTGGCAAGATTACGTCTGCTTTTAAATTGCAAACAACCATAACACAAAGGATGTATGATCTATAATATGAATACTGCACATTCAAAAAAAGGGTTCACGATTATCGAGACACTAGTCGCGATTTCTATTTTGCTTATTGCGGTCGTCGCTCCTATGTCTATTATTGGGCGTTCGTTGGCTCAATCTGCGTACGCGCGGGATCATGCTATTGCGGTAAATCTGGCGCAGGAGGGGATTGAGGCGGTGCGACAAAAGAGAGACTCCAACATGTTGAATGATTGGAATGGTACAACTACTGCATGGGATAATGGAATTGTTACAAATACTTATTACGCCGTGGACCCAAGGTCAGTACCTATG
>CAYHML010000096.1:0-1578 GCA_964357675.1 uncultured Candidatus Saccharibacteria bacterium
TTTAAAAAAAAAATTGGTGCCACTTTATTTTAAATTTGTTTTTAATTTTATGCCCCCACGGCCAAAAAAACCCTCCTCCGGACCTTTTTTTTTTTGTGCCTGCTATCAATAATCTAAAATTACTCCAAGATTCCATCAATATTTACATCGTAGAGGATCTCTTCCTGTATAAGGCGGTATTGCAATATCTCTTTCTCTTCAAACCAGAGTTTGATTTCACGCTCTGCCTCTCCGACACTATCTGAGCAATGAACAAGGTTACGTGTTGCACGGCCGTCAATGTTTGCGAGGGCAATAGAGTCAATGGTAAAATCACCACGTATTGTACCGACGTCGGAAATAGTCGGATCAGTCTCCCCTACAAGTTTTTTCACAATTGCAACCGACTGATTGCCTTCGATGACCATAGCGAGGACAGGACCGCAAGTAAACAAGCTGACACACCCCCGAATGATATCTTTGCCATATTCTATCGCCTCTTTCTCTATAGGGAGACCGTTCGCCTTACGATTCTCTATCGATCGAGTACCTTTTTGCAAAAACCATTCATCATTTTTACCATAATGCACCCATGCTGTTTCCGCTTGTGGAACAAAAAACTTAAAAGCAACAAATTTCAACCCAGTACGCTCAAAACGCATTAGAATCTCTCCTAAAAGTCCGCGTTGAACCGCATCAGGTTTTACAATAACAAGTGTCCGTTCTTTTTTTGGGTGTGCCATAGTGTTGTATTGTTAATTCTCTCTATAATAGTCGTGCGCCAATACCGTAGGTGTTGGCGCACGATGGGTACACAATCTTTATCTTGCAACAAACGGAAGCAATGCCATAAAGCGTGCGCGCTTAACTGCATTTGCAAGCTGGCGCTGATGCTTTGCACATACACCGGTGTGTTTGCTTGCAATCATACGTCCGTGTGGATTGATGTATTTCTTCAAGATCTCAGCATCTTTGTAATCAATGAGTTTTACATTGTTTGCTGAAAAGTAACATTGGGTCATAATTTTGATAAGGTAATGATAGTTAATAAATAATTCTTTTTTTCACTTAGAATGGAATGTCATCTGGGTTGATGTCTTCTTCTGGGTACTCAATCGTTTCAAGTGGCTCAGGAGTATTTGCTTTAGCGCCAGAAGGAGAACCTGTTGATGAACCGCTTCCTCCTGTACTCGTTCCGCCACCACGTGGCCCAAACTGCATATTGTCTGCAATAATTTCGGTGCGGTATTTCTTGCCAGAAGCATCATCCCAACTTCTTGTCTGCATACGTCCTTCAATGAGTACTGAACTGCCTTTCTTGAGATACTGAGCAGCAAGCTCAGCTATTTTCCCATAGAGAACAATATTGTGATAATCAACACTTTCCTGCTTTGCGCCATTTTTATCCTTCCAAACACGGTTTGTCGCAACAGAGAAACTGGTTACCTTGTTTCCTGTAGGAAGCGCCTTAAGCTCTGGGTCGCGCGTAAGGTTGCCGTACACGATTGCTTTGTTGAGGTACATAATGAGATGAGTTAATAGTTAATAAAAGCGGTATTTACCCCGGGGCAAAGCCCCGGTCAAAATGTGTTCGCTTCG